>CALFXO010000073.1 GCA_937958025.1 uncultured Syntrophobacteraceae bacterium | reverse complement strand
ATCTTCTTGCGGTCTACGTGCTTGGCATCCTGACGCTCGTCGGGGTCCACCCGCAATCCCGCGACGACGAACCTTCCCTTGCTCCACCCGACCGCCGTATATGAAAAAAGCGGAAGAATCGGGGCTTCCGAAAGCGTCTTGTAGGCCGCCGAACAAATCTGCGTGTATGCAGGCGCCATGAAGGCGGCGACGGCCTGGACGCCTCTCCCGGGGCTGTTCGGGTCCGTCTCGAGGATCTCGAATTTTTTCCTGCGAGGGTCGTATCCTACAGGCATACGCTTGGGGAGGACGAACAGTTCACTTCCCGGGGGGAGCGGAATCCAGTCGTCCCCGCGCGGCCTGCACCACCGCCCCCCACTGCTTCCGGCCGGCTCGATTTCGGGCCAGTCGAAGATGTTTCCCTTTTCATCCGCGAAAACCAGGCAGGGTCTCTTCGACATTTTTGGCAACCTCAAAGGAGGTCGCTGAAATGAATAAATCGCGCCCCGAGCTTTTCCTTTAGCATACTCATCATTTCATCAAGAAACTCGAATGCGTGGACCGTCATGCGCTGGTGATGGAGCATTATGCCGATGGGCTCCCTCTTTCCAAGGAGACGCCCTAGTTCGGAAAGAAGCGTATCATAGTCAGCGGGGCCATCCTTGGCCTTGCGGGTGTGGAGGTCGAGTTGCAGTTTCAGGTTCTTTAACGTGAGCGGCGGACGGATGCCCCTCGGGAGCTGCCCTTCCATGCAAACGGCTTTGAACTCCAATTGCTGGAGGATCTTCAGCGTGGAGAGCGACAGGCGATTCCATGGCGGGGAAAAGACCGACAATAGATGCTTCCCAAAAATCTCTTGCAGCTTCTGCTGGCCCTGCCATATATCGCGCCACTGCTTCTCCAGTGGGCGGTGCTCTCCAAACTCCGATTTTTTTCCGGTCTTTTGCCAATTGACGTGGCGCCAGCCGTGTTGATGCCACCCCCAGAGATGCTCGTTCAGCGGGGCGTGTTCAAAAAGTTGCTTGCTTCTTGTGGCGCTCAACCACGCTGGAACGACGGCCATTCCGAGAGGGATGGCATGATGACGGAACAGGGCGCACATAGCTTCAAATGCTCTTCCTCCGGCGCCGATGTCATCCGCGCGAAAAAAGAACGTCAGGTTCTGCCCCCCCGCCTGCTCCAATGTCTCCGCTAGCTTTTCCCTCCAGCCGTCAATGGGCGCCTGCCATATAGCCGAGGATTGACGAGGACGGTAAGGTGATGCTGACTCCAGCACTTCCGTTAAGCATGGGTCCTTCAAAACGCTAAACTCCTTCCCCTGTATGGAAGTTGTTACTTTTTGCGCTGCTTAATACCACATACTTCGGCTCATGGGAAGCTCGGAGTTTATATCCCGGCCCATGGGGGAGGTCAGCTGAGGCCAGGCGCCATAAATTCGGGGCCTACCGGTGTTTTTATAAATTTCCCTAAAATTACATCTACTTGCTGGATATCCTCGGGTTCTATGCGCCAGCCCGACACCCCTGCGTTGTCCTCCGCCTGCTGCGGCGTCCTCGCGCCGGCTATCACGGTCGTCACACCGGGTTGCTGGAGCGTCCATCGCAGAGAGAACTGGGCGAGCGTCTTGCCGTACTTGGCCGCAACCTTTTTTAGCGCCTCCGTCGCTTTGACGTACTGCCTGAATCGGTCCGGCTTGAACTTCGGGTCCCCTCTCCGGAGGTCTCCTTTCGCAAATTTTTCGTCGCCGGTGAATTTTCCCGAGAGAAGCCCCCGGCACAGCCCGCCGTATACAAGAGTCGCAATGCCGCGCTCCACGCAAAAGGGCAGAACGTCATTTTCCGCTGCGCGTTCAAATATGTTATACGGCGGTTGCAGGCTGAGAATCTCCCCGTATTTGAGACACTCTTCCAATTGGTCGCGACTGAAGTTGCTGAGACCGATGTAGCGAATCTTTCCGGCCTCTCGCGCTTTCGTCAACGTTTCCAATGACGACTCGAAAGGGATTTTCGGGTCTGGCCAGTGCACCTGGAGGATGTCGATCCGCTCCACCCCCAGTCGCCGAAGACTGTCGTCCACTTCCTGCATGATGCGCTCCGGGCTGGAATTCCTGTGGATGAACTTGTGCTCGTCGTCCCAGTCCAAGCCGCATTTCGTGGCGATCACCACCTCGTCGCGCCGTCCCCATTGCTTAAGCGCCTTCCCGACGATTTCCTCGGACCTTCCAAAGCCGTAAACAGGAGCTGTATCAATGAAGTTGAAACCTAGCTCCAGCGCCCTGTGGATGGCCTCCAGGGATTGGGTTTCGTCGGATCCTCCCCATGCCCATCCTCCGGTGACCCAGGTTCCCAAAGCCGCTTCTGAAACCCTTAAGTCACTTTTCCCAAACGAAATTCTATCCATCGTAATTGTATTCCTCTCTGGCGCAGTCTGCGCGAAGAATCGCCAAGTCTTGGGATTTCAAACGTTATTCAATGATTGCGTCCCATATGGTCCGTTGCATCCTCCTAATGCGCCATCGCCGCGCACGCATAATCGAGAGTCAGGGATTCCCTCCGGCCTTTCTTTTGCATAGACGTTATCTTGTAATTAAATGTTAATATGTCGCATCCATGCAAGCGGAAAGTGCATTGGGATGGACGCGTGCGCGATTTTTCTGCTATCATTACCAGCGCAAAGTCGCGAATGATATTGTATCCTCAAACAAGAGGCATTGTCTCGCAGGAAGTCATCAAGCGGGGTCGCCTGTGCGTTTGCTCCGGGTGAACAGGGAGATATTATGAAGGTCCAGTGTCCAAGCTGCAAGGTGGGGTTTTCTGTTCCTGACGAGAAAATTCCCCAGGGCAAGGAGGTGCGGTTGCTTTGCCCCAAGTGCCGCCTTCCCATTGAGTTGAATCGCGATGATGCTCCTCCGGCGCCGGAACCATTAAAGGAGCCTGATATCGGGGGACGATTGGACGAGGGCGACGTTCCCATGGATGTTGGACATGGCAACATGGATGCCGTGCTGCTGTGCGTGTCGGACAGATTCAGGAGGGAAAAGCTCGAGAGGTCCCTCAAAGCTTATTTTTACGTGAATGCGGCCACATCCAGTCGCGCCGCCATGGTGGAGTTGCGCCACAACCGTTACGACATCGTAATGGTGGACGAGGCCTTCGACGGTGGAAGCCTCGACATGAACCCCATTCTGCGTTACGTGCAGCCTCTGCCGATGCAGATCAGACGTTCGATCCTTCTTTGCATAGTGAGCGACAGCATGCAAACGTCCGATTACATGACCGCTTTTCGCATGGGCTCCAATCTTGTCGTGAACTATAGAGACTTGGACAAGACCAAAGCCATTCTGGATCGGACTATAAAGGAGCACAGGCTTTTCTATAAGGTGTTTCGCGAGGAGCTTGAAGCAAAGGGGCGGGCTTAGAATGAAAGCTCTGCCATGAGCGGCGAACCTCTTCGTCCCAGTGGAGCCAAACATCTGCGCCTGAGGGTGGAAAACTGCATCCTTACAGTGCTGGAACTTAGCCAAAAGCTTGGCGAAGGCGCAATTCGACCTGAAATTATCAAACAATTTGAACGATTGAAGGATTCTCTGAAGTTTGTCACTGACGAAGCCGTCGATGAAAGGGATATCCATCGCATCGAGAATGCGACGAACCAGTTATTGTCTCAAATAAAAGTCTCTGAAGGGGAACGTGGCGCCAATACTCTTTGCGACGGTCCGATGCATTGATTGTCATTGCGCCGCACGCGCTCCCTTGCTTCTCTCCCGCCCCCGGAAAAAACTGGAGTCTCAGCCGTGGGGCCCGCGTCAGCTCCCGCAGATGAGACTCTTCATGCAGTCAAGGAGAAACGGGCAGTCCACGTGATTGTTGCTATTCAAACGGTTGCTGCGCGTGAATGCAAAATCTTGAAGGAGGGTGTGACGTGGATGTTTTTGCATTTTCAAAGAAGGGCGATGCGGGGGAAACCAGTTTGCTCGAAGGAGGGCGTGTTTCCAAGGCGAGCTTGAGGCCCGAGACCTATGGCGCTTTGGACGAAGCAAGCTCCGCTCTGGGGCTAGCGAAAGCCCTGACGCAAAATGAAGTGATTCGCGAGATGATCGGCGTCGTGCAGGAGGACCTCCTCCTTTTGGGGGCGGAATTGGCGTGCGTGGATCCAGAGCAAACGAACTACCGCATCGAAGGTGATCGCGCGGAGCGGCTGGAGGGATGGATTGCCCGTCTGCAAACGGAAGTCCCTATTCCGCGCTGTTTTATCTATCCTGGCGAGAATGCGGCGGGAGCGGCGATAGACCTGGGCCGGACGATA
Source organism: uncultured Syntrophobacteraceae bacterium (assembly GCA_937958025.1). Taxonomy (GTDB): domain Bacteria; phylum Desulfobacterota; class Syntrophobacteria; order Syntrophobacterales; family Syntrophobacteraceae; genus CALFXO01. Next base: position 33,501 of record CALFXO010000073.1, on the reverse strand, counting down.
GTGCGCCGCGCGGAGCGGCGGGCCGTGGCACTCAAGGAGGCCGGGGAGCTGGACCACCCCGAAGTGCATGCGTATCTCAACCGCTTGGCGGATTTCCTTTTCGCTCTGGCGCGCTATGCTGAAAAGCTCGGGTAGCTGGGGACTGCCTCCGAGCCGGTCCTTGCGCTCAAAACCCGTATGCCATGGGGGAGCCCCCATGGCTGCTTCCATAAAAAAATCGCATCGCCCCCTTGATTTTTTCCGATAGAGTCATTAAATACCCGCATGGTAGCACTCAGCGCTACGGAGTGCTAACAGAATGTCGTGCAGCCATCCGCCTGCAACCCATATAGTGAGGACGCGGCCCGCGGTTGGGCGGACGTCCAGTGCAATCATCGCCCACAAGGAAGAAAGGAGAGTTCCTATGAAGCTTCGTCCGTTGCATGACCGTGTTATCGTCAAGCGATTGGAAGAGGAGGAAAAAACCGCCGGAGGCATCATCATCCCTGACACGGCCAAGGAAAAACCCCAGCAGGGGAAAGTCATAGCGGTCGGCAAGGGGCGCACGCTGGATAACGGCGAAGTGACGCCTCTCATGGTGAAAGAAGGCGATCGCGTGCTTTTCTCGAAGTATTCGGGCACCGAGGTGAAGGTCGGAGGCGAAGAGCTTCTCATCATGCGTGAAGACGATATCCTGGGCATCATGGAATAACGACGAGGAAAGGATACACATATTATGGCGGCGAAAGAAATCAAGTACGGAGCGGAAGCTCGCGAGAAGATGATGGAAGGCGTGGACATCCTGGCCAATGCGGTCAAGGTGACCTTGGGCCCGAAGGGCCGCAATGTTGTGATCGACAAGGCTTTCGGCTCCCCGAACGTAACCAAGGACGGCGTGACGGTGGCCAAGGAAATCGATCTTGAGGACAAATTTCTAAACATGGGCGCCCAGATGGTGCGCGAGGTCGCGAGCAAAACGAGCGACGTGGCGGGCGACGGAACGACGACCGCGACGATTCTCGCTCAGGCGGTTTACCGTGAAGGCTCCAAGCTGGTGGCGGCCGGCCACAACCCCATGGCCCTCAAGCGCGGCATCGACAAGGCCGTCGCGGCCGCGGTGGATTCTCTCCGCGCCCTCAGCAAGCCCACCAAGGACCAGAAGGAAATAGCCCAGGTCGGGACCATCTCCGCCAACAACGACTCCACCATCGGCAATATCATCGCCGAGGCGATGGAGAAGGTGGGCAAGGAAGGCGTCATCACGGTCGAGGAAGCCAAGAGCATGGAAACCACCTTGGAGGTGGTCGAGGGCATGCAGTTCGACCGAGGCTACATTTCTCCCTACTTCGTGACCAACCCCGACAAGATGAACGCCGAACTCGAAGAAGCTTATGTGCTTCTCAACGAGAAGAAGATCAGCAATCTGAAGGACATGCTCCCCATCCTGGAGCAGATTGCCCGCATGAATAAGCCGCTCATGATTATCGCGGAAGACATCGAGGGCGAGGCGCTGGCCACGCTGGTCGTCAACAGGCTGCGTGGGACTCTTAAGATTTGCGCCGTGAAGGCCCCCGGCTTTGGCGACCGCCGCAAGGCCATCTTGCAGGATATAGCGATCCTGACGGGCGGACAGGTTATTTCCGAGGATGTGGGGATCAAGCTCGAGAGCGTCACCCTCGAGGACCTCGGGACCGCCAAGCGGATCGTGGTCGACAAGGACAATACGACGATCGTCGACGGCGGCGGCGAGAGAGCGGCCCTGGAAGGCCGGGTCCGCCAGATTCGCGCGCAGATCGACGAGACCACGAGCGACTACGACCGTGAGAAGCTCCAGGAGCGTCTTGCGAAGCTGGTTGGCGGCGTGGCCGTTATCCGCGTCGGCGCGGCGACTGAAACCGAGATGAAAGAGAAGAAAGCCCGCGTCGAAGACGCCCTGAACGCCACCCGCGCGGCGGTGGAGGAAGGAATCGTTCCTGGCGGCGGCGTCGCGCTGCTGCGCGCCCAGAAGGCTGTCGACGCCCTTGAACTGACCGGCGAGGAAGTCTTCGGGAAGAGGATCATCCACAGGGCGCTTGAAGAGCCCCTGCGTCAGATAGCCAACAATGCCGGTCAGGAAGGCTCCGTGATCGTCGAGCATGTCAAGGCGTCCGAAGGCTCTTTCGGATTCAACGCCGACAGCGACGAGTACCAGGACCTGATCGCGGCGGGCGTCATCGATCCCACCAAGGTTGTTCGTTTCGCCCTGCAGAACGCGGCGAGCGTCGCCGGTCTCCTCCTTACCACCGAAGCCATGATCGCCGAAAAGCCTCAGAAGAAGGCGGACGCGATGCCCGGCGGCGGGATGGGTGGAATGGGCGGAATGGGCGGAATGGGTGATATGTACTAATCCGCATTCGTTTCCATAACGCCGGTAGTCAGAAAAGAATCCGAACATTCGTTCGGATTCTTTTTTTGATTGTCGGCTCAGCACTTCGATGTATATAATTTAGATTTGGAAAAGGTAGGATTTTTGCTATAGCAACCGATTGTGGAAATAGCCGGCGCCTCCCTGTGGTTTGCGCCGGGTTTTGACAAAGGGAGGAGAGCCATTTATGGCCCGCGTAACCGTTGAAGATTGTCTTGAGAATGTGAGCAGCCGCTTCGCTTTGGTGCAGTTGGCCGTGCGGAGAGTGCTCCAGCTGCGTCGGGGCGCGCCCCAGCTCATTACGCCCCAGAAGAATAAGGAAGTGGTGGTGGCCCTGCGGGAAATCGCGGCGAAACAGGTTACGCTCGACAATATCCGCGAGATCGAAGAAGCGGACGCGCTGCCTCTCGTTGCTTCGCGGGGGACGGTGGAGGAGAACGCCGCGCTGCACAAGGAACTGGAGGAAATCCTGGAGGTCGAGACCCCCTACAAGCTGGATGCCGATCTCGAAATAAAGGATGACGCTGACGCTGACGTCCCCGAATCGCATGGCGCTGAAGAGTAATGCGTTTACGGCTCCGCGTCGGGCTCCGTTGATGCGGCGTCTGGATGGCGGATTCGTCTTTGGGAGTCTCCGCCCGGAGCAACGCCGGACGGCTGGAAGGGATTGTCATGGGAAAAAAGGATTTTCTGTCCTGCCTGGAGAAACGCGACCTCATGAGCCAGATGGCTGCCTCATCCGAAAACTTACTGCATTGGGGTGAGAAATATGAACAGGCAGGGCGCGTGGCCGACGCCATAGACTTCTATACGAAGGCGGGGGCCAAGGACGCTTTGTCGCGCCTGTTGGATAAAGCGCGGGCTGAGGGGGACCTCTTTCTGATGCGCAGGCTGCACCATGCTCTTGGGAGCGTGGCGCATGCCGAGGAGTGGCTGGCGCTTGCGAGAAAAGCCGAAGAATTGGGCAAGTTCGCCTTTGCGGCGGAGGCTTATCGCCTGGGGGGCGCTGTGGAAGATATGGAGCGCATAATGTCGCCCTCGTAGTGAGCCGGTGCAAGGAGTGTTGGGAAGCAAACGCTTCCCTGAGTCGAGGTTGGCTTGTCTCGCCCGCTTGACAAGCTGGTGGAAGGTGTTTACGTGATATATGAGCGTAGCTTCTCGCAGCCGTTTTTATTTTGAGCCCCGAACGAGAAAAACGACCACAGAGAGCGGATGGAAATAGATGAATAAACGTGATTACTATGAAGTTCTGGGGGTTTCTCGCACCGCCACGGAAGAAGAGATAAAGAAATCCTACCGGAAACTGGCCCTTCAGTTTCACCCTGACAGAAATCCCGGGGACAAGGACGCGGAAGAGCGCTTCAAGGAAGCCGCGGAGGCGTATGAGGTCCTGAGGGACCAACAGAAGCGCGAAATCTACAACACCTATGGCCACGAAGGTCTCCAGGGCGCGGGTTTTAACGGTTTCAGGGGTTATGAGGATATCTTTTCCTCTTTTGGCGATGTGTTTCAAGAGTTTTTCTCGTTTGGGTTTGGCGGCGGCCAGCGCCCGCGCACTTCGGCTCGTCCCGGCAACGATTTAGGCTTTGAGCTTCCTCTGACGTTTGAAGAATCCGTCTTTGGCGCGGAGCGGGAAATCGAGATCGAAACGTACGGTGTATGCGAGGCGTGCAAGGGGAGTGGCGCTGAGCCGGGAACGCAGGAGAGCGTTTGCCCGACGTGCCGCGGGCAGGGGCAGGTTGCGCAGACGCAGGGATTTTTCCGCATCAGCACGGTGTGCGCGCGCTGCCAGGGGAGTGGGCGCGTGCTTGCTTCTCCATGCAAGGCGTGCCAGGGGCAGGGGCGCGTCAAACAATCCAGGCGCGTGCAGGTGAAGTGCCCCGCGGGCGTCGACACGGGGACTCGTCTGAGGCTGCGAGGCGAAGGGGAGGCTGGCTATAGAGGCGGTCCTCCCGGCGATCTTTACGTTCGGATTCATGTCGAGGCGCACGACTTTTTCGACCGGGACGGGGACGATCTTTATGGGAAGGTCTTCATCTCTTTCGTGCAGGCCATTTTGGGGGATTCTATCGAGATGCCGACCCTGGACGGAAAAGGCAAGAAAATCGATATCCCGCCTGGAACGCAGCCGGGGGCTGTCATTCGCTTTGCTGAGGAGGGCGTCCCACATCTCCGGGGATATGGGCGCGGCGACCTTTTCGTCGAGGTGGACGTGAAGATCCCCGAAGATATCACCGACCGTCAGAAAGAACTGTTGCACGAGTATGCAGAGATAGATCGGGAAAAGCATGGACGGAAGGGACGCATCTGGCCCTGGGGAAAGGGAAAGAAGCGCCGCAAGCAGGATTCGGGCGGCTCGACCCGGCGGGCGAGTTCATAATGCCGCGCTAACTGAGGCTGCGTTCCTGGCGGTTTTCCAGTTCATGACGAAGCGCGAGGAAAGCTGTAATTGTAATTTTTTTCTTGCCCACATGGAGAATGGGGCGTATAAGGCCGGAAATCCGGATCGGACCCCATGCGGGAGCGTTCGGGCGGTCGCTGGTGATCCCCTGGGGGCGTTCCGGCATGGATTCCTGATGCTAACGCCATGATGCAAATGGAGCGGAATGACCGTGAGGTATAATGTTGCTTCCGGACAATTCGGGGATTTTCGGGCTTCGGAGTTGTACTGCCCGCGCTGCCGGCGCGCGATGCCTGTTCGAAGCCGTCTTTTGTTGTTATTGCCCGACGGGGAACTGCACGAATATTTGTGTCAGAAGTGCGCTTCCTCGCTGGGAACTAAAACCATCCGACAGGCGAATCCTTCGCCGATTGTTTTATCCTCCTGATTCATTTCAAATGTAATTCCCTGAAATCAAAAGTATACCTTTGAAACTGGATTGACGGCGTTGAAAGCGCCCTCATCGAAAGCGGTGGACTATGATCGAAGCTGAAGGTTTGACGAAGTTCTACGGAAGCGCTCCCGCCATACGGGGCGTCTCTTTCGAGGTCAAGAAGGGAGAAGTCGTGGGGTTCCTGGGGCCCAATGGCGCTGGGAAATCCACGACTATCCGTATCTTGACGTGTTATATGCCGCCCACGCTCGGAAGAGCCGTGGTTGACGGTTTGGATTGTTTTGAGAACTCCCTGGAAGTGCGTCGCAAGATAGGCTATCTCCCGGAGAATGTACCCCTTTACACTGATATGACCGTCCGGGGCTTCCTTGGATTCGCGGCAGGGGCCAAAGAGGTGGAGGCGAAAGCCCGTACGAAGGATGTGGAGCGCGTCGTCAGCGTCTGCGGCCTTGGCAATGTCGCGCACCGTATTATCGGCCACCTTTCCAAGGGGTACCGGCAGAGGGTTGGACTAGCCCAAGCCCTGCTTGGAAATCCCTCCGTGCTCATACTCGATGAACCCACCATCGGGCTCGACCCGACCCAGATCATTGACATTCGCAAGCTCATTCAGGAACTCCGGGAAGAACGCACCAGCCTTCTCAGCAGCCACATATTGCCCGAGGTGGCTCAGATATGCCAACGGGTGCTCATCATCAACAAGGGGCGCATCGTCGCTACGGACACTCCGGCGAATCTCACCCGGCGGTTGCAAAAATCGGCGCAGGTGTCCGTGCAGGTGAGCGGGATGGCGGCCGAACTTATCCCCGTCCTGCAAGAGCTTAAAGGGGTGGAGCAAGTGAGCGTCGATGAAGACGACCACAGCCGTCTTCTCGTGGAAACCGACCGCGCGCAGGATCTTCGCCCGGAAATCGCCCGCGTCGTCGTGCGGGAGGGAATGGGACTGCTGGAACTCCGGCTCGTGGATCTCAGCCTGGAGGATATCTTTATCGAACTAGTGACCAACGAGCCCGTTCAGGAGGAGGTGCAGGAATGAGAGGTTTCTGGGCTGTTTACCGCAAGGAGCTTACAGCGCTTTTCGCCTCCCCTATCTTTTACGTGGTGGCGTTCACGTTTCTTATAATCGCGGGGTACTTTTTCTATAGCGCGGTCGCATTCTTCAACCTGGTGAGCTTTCAGGCCAGTCAAAACCCCATGGCGGCGGCTCAGCTGAACCTGACCGACATGGTGTTGCGTCCGCTCTTCATGGATCTCAGCATCGTGTTGCTGCTAATATCCCCGCTCATCACCATGCGGGTTTATGCGGAGGAGCGTAAATCGGGGACTATCGAGCTTCTCTTCACCTATCCGGTGAACGATCTCGCCGCTCTGTTGGCTAAGTTCGGCGCCGTTCTGACCATCTTTTTCGTCATAATGGCAGGGACTCTTCCCTGCATGCTTGTCCTTCAGTATGTGTCCGACCCCAACTGGAAAATCATCTGCAGCGGATACCTCGGCCTCCTGCTCCTGGGGAGCGCATTCCTGTCACTTGGCGTTTTCACGTCGACCCTCACACAAAACCAGATCGTCGCGGCGGTTCTCTCCTTCGGGGCGCTTCTCATGTTCTGGGTCATCGGATGGCTCAAGAATCTTGTGGAACAGTCGACGGCGGATTTTGTCGAATACATTTCCCTCACCAACCATTTCGACACGTTCGCGAAGGGGGTTTTGGATTCTAGAGATTTCCTATATTATTTGGCATTTACAGTTTTCTTCCTTTTCCTGGCTCTACGACGCATCGAGTCATTCCGCTGGCGCGGATAGTTGGCGGACGAGCGCTCCGAACCGGAGCCGCCGCGCAGTTGGCGGCGGGGGTCGTGGATAGGAACAAAACAAACGGAGGCTGTGAATATATGCCGAGTGTAAACAGATACAGACGCGGTTGGGCCTACGGGTCCAACGCGGTTATTTCGACGGTCGTTTTCCTTGGGATTCTCATCTTTGTCGTTCTTATAGCGCAAAGGCACCCGATGCGGCTCGATCTGACGGAGACGGGCAAGTACAGCCTTTCCCCCGAGACGATGGAAATACTTGCCTCCATCAAGGAGCCGATCCATATCAAGGCGTTCTATTCGAGCGCCGGCCAGGACCAGACCCTTGCCAAGGACCTCCTGGAGACCTATAGCTACAAAAACAAGAATATAACCTTCGAGTTCATCGACCCGGATCGGGAGCCGGAGACGGCCCGAAGCTATGACGTGCGCACCTATGGAACCCTTGTCCTGGAAGGTTATGGAAAGAAGCAGTCCATTCAAAACGATGACGAGGAAAGCGTTACGAACGCCATCCTGAAACTCACTCGCAAGGACGATAAGAAGGTCTATTTCCTGATCGGACATGGCGAACACTCTCTTAAGGATTTCGGCAAGGACGGCTATTCCAATGTGAAAGCCGCCATTGAGCGCGAGAACTACAAAGTGGAGGAGTGCAATCTGATGCAGAACTCAAGCGTCCCGAAGGATGCTTCGGTCCTGGTTATCGCCGGTCCCGAGAAGCCTCTTCTCAAGGAGGAGATCGCAAGCCTCAAGGCGTACATCGGGGGGGGCGGAAAGCTTCTGGTGCTCCTCGAGCCCTTCCATGACGGCGGATTAAGGGACTTTCTCCATGGCTACGATCTGGAACTTCGAGACGACATTGTCATCGATAAGTTGAGCCGCGTATTTGGAGGCAGCTACCTGATGCCGGTCGTCACGCAGTACGGGCCGGGCAAGATCACGGAGAATTTTAACGTTGCAACGTTCTTCCCCGAAGCGCGCTCCATCCGCGTGCTGGACGACAAGATTCCCGGCGTCCATGCGGAAGGAATCGCTTTCACGTCCAAGGACTCCTGGGCTGAGACGAACCTGGAATTGTTCCACCAGGGGCAGGCCAATTTCGACGAAAAGGAGGACCTTGCCGGTCCGATCACCTTGGCTGCGCAGGTCACGGTGGACGTGAAGGACTCTAAAATCAAAGCGATCGATAAAAAGCCGAATGCTTCCGATGCGCCGGCGGATGCCGCGGCCCCTGCGACGGAAGGGAAACCCGCCGCGGATGCCGCGAAGAATGAGACAAAAGACGACGGGAAGGTTGATGCGAAAAGTGACGCCAAGGCGCATCTCGTGGTCTTTGGGGACTCCAGCTTTGCAGACAATGCGGATTCGGAGCTTTCCGGCAACGCCGATCTTTTCCTGAATAGCGTTAATTTCCTTGCAAACGAGGAAACCCTCGTGAGCATCAAGGCCAGAGACGCGAAGGGGAAGCCGATGCTGCTCACGCAGCTTCAGGCGCGGACCATCTTTCTCACCAGCATGGTGTTTGCTCCTCTACTGGTGCTGGCGGCGGGTTTCCTGGTCTACAGGGCGAGGAGGTCGCAGCGATGAAGGGACGTCGGACCACTGCAATATATTTCCTGGTGTTAGTGCTACTTGCTGGCTATTTCTATTACTTTGAAGTCATCCAGAAGGAGCATAAGGAGGCTGACGAGAAGGCTGCTAAAAAAATATTTCATGCCGTTGGCGACCAGATGTTGGCCCTTGAAATCCAGCAGGCGGGCAAACCCGTCATGAAGCTGGAAAAGAAGACAGTGTGGCGCATCTCGGAACCCATAGAAGCCGATGTCGATGAACCGGCGGTTAAAGGGCTGGTGACGGCTCTCGGAAGCCTCGAAATGGAGCGCAAGGTCGTCGGCAACCCTCAAAACCTCGATGCTTACGGCCTCAAGACTCCCGCTCTAAAGATTCGCTTCCTTCCCTCGGACGGCCAGTGGCGCGAGATCCTCATCGGCGACCGGAACCCGTCCGGCAGCGGCCGTTATGCCATGGCGGCCGGGCAAAATGAGGTCCTTTTAATAGACGAGGGGGATTGGGGCGAACTCAACAAGTCGCCCAATGACCTTCGCAGACGCACGCTTCTTGCCTTTGAACCCGAAGATGTGAAAGGCGTTCAAGTGGCGTGGCGTGACGGGGCGTCCTTCTCGGTGGCTCGGGAGGAGGGCGACTCCAAGGACTGGAAGGCGCAGGGGGGGTCGGAAATGAAGGTCAAGAGCTCTAAAATCGATAACCTGCTCGACCAGTTGGGCGTCATAAGGGCTGATGAGTTTCTCGAGGCAAAGTCCAAGGAGGGAGAAGACTACGGCCTAGACCCGGCGGATGTCGTGGTTTCGCTCGACCTGAAGGACGGGCGGAAAGAAGAAGTGCGGCTAGGGAAGAAGCTGGATGCAAAGAAAAACGCCATGGCTGCCTCCAGTTCTGAGATAACGGCCCCCGTGCAGGTGGATGGACGGATCCTCGATGTTCTCCCAAAAGCCTTGCGCGACCTCGAAGACCGTTCGCTGCTTGCCTCCTTTGAATCCGACTCCGTAGGGAGAGTCGCCTGGATTTTGGGGGACGCCCATGGCGAGGCCGTCCGCGCAGGGGAGGGGAAGTGGAGCATGAAAAAGACTGCTGATGCAAAACCCGTGGATTTGGAGCGGCCTTGGCGGGTGAACTCTTTATTCTGGGAATTGCGGGAAGCGGAATACGAAAAGAAATCGGAGCCCTCACCACCCGTTCCGGCGCAGCCCTATGCCAAGCTGGAGCTTGGAGAAAGCGCGGACGCCGTTTCGCTCACTTGGGACAAACTCCCCGACGATCCGGCCAAGGCTGCGGAATCCGGGACCGTCTGGAAAACTGAAAAAGGCGCAGTTCAGGCTTTTGAAATAAAGTCCGACGCGCTACGAAAGATAGAGGGAAAGCTTCGCGATCTTTCGGCAGAGGAAACGAAAAATCAGGAAGCACCCGCCAATTGACCCGGCGGGCAAGAGGACAAAGGCGCCGCAATGGCGTTGACTTTGGCGTAATATCTTTGACTTCAGATTTTAACGTCACCCTGGTGAAAGCCGGAATTCCGAATTGATGCGGTTTTCTGGCCCCCAGCTTTCGTCGGGGTGACGTTAAGTCAATAACTTATTTGTCATTGACACATGCGGTGAAATCGAGTAGGGTTTTAATCGATTTATAGATTACAATATCTTAAGGCGCATCAAGCTTAATAGGGAATCCCGTGTGATCCGGGAGCGGTCCCGCCGCTGTGAACGGGGACGAAATCCGAACACGCCACTGTTTCGTTTTTTGAAACGGGAAGGCTCGGAGAGTAGATCGATCCGTGAGTCAGAAGACCTGCCTTGTAGATTTGGTAAATTGCCGGATGTGTGGAAAGCACCCGGTGAGGTTTTGCTAAGGATAAAGTGAAACAGGGTGCAATCCTTAGAGCTATTGGCTCTAAGGATTTTTTTTGGCCTAAAATCCGTCAATCCGCATGAAGCGAATCGACCCCGACGGAGCGCCCGCAAAGCCGCTCTGCGGCTAAATTCCTATAAAGAAGGACGACAGCGCGCAAAACGCTCCACAAATGGAGCAAGCCATAGCCCGATCGTAATTGCACCACGCGAGCCTATTGGGCGTCGTTGCAAGGGAAGGGAGTGAAAAGCTCCCGCCGCCCCGCGACTGTAAACGGGACGAAAGCCGCACCTACGTCACTGCCGCACGAAGATTGAAGGAGAAAGTCCGTAAGCCGGAGCAAACCGGCCCTATGTTTCGGACGCTCTCCCCGATCCACCGGCTGCGGGAAGACGCGGCGAGTAGGATGAACGTGAGCCAGGAGACCTGAGCGACGCTATAACCTGATGTAATTTCCCCGAGGGGGGAGGAGGTTCCATGCTCAGCTATTTTTATCTTCCATCACGTTACATTCCCCAATTTCCCACACCCGATTTTTCGCCTTGTTCCGGGGGTTCTCCGATGCCCGATTTCTTTCCTGAATGGGGCCGAGTGGAGACTTTCGCCTCCCGGTTGCCGGGAGGGCAAGGCCATGTCGCTTCACTGCCACGCCTTTACACATAGAATCCGAGGAAACTGAACGCCGGAGCCAACTGGTCCGGGAACAGAGCGCCCATGCGCGGCTGCGAAGCAATTCGCGAGGTTGTTTCGCCGCCCTCCGGGCTCGATTTCAAACGACCGGGAAAAGGAGGCATGTAGTGGTGGACCGCCTATCCATCGCTTTGTTGCATCTCGACATCCGATACGGACGCATGGCCGAAAACCGCGCGGAGCTGGCCGCCTGCGCCGAAAAGGCGGCAGGGATGGGCGCAAAGCTCATCGTGGCTCCGGAACTGGCGGTTTCAGGCTACAGCTTCGATTCGCGGGAGGAGGTCGCCCCTTACGCGGAGACGCTGACCGGCGAAACCGTCGCGCTGATGCGACGCATCGCCCTCCACTACGGGGTTTACTTTTGCGCGGGCTTCGCGGAGCGCGACCCCGCGACGGGAATTCACTACAACAGCGCCTGCGTGGTGGGGCCGGACGGAAAGCTGACGGCGCTCCATCGCAAGATCGCCTCGGAGCGCCGATGGGCGCGTCCGGGCTCGTTTTCGCTGAGCAGCGTTTTCGATTCCCCGTGGGGCAGGATTGGCGCGCTCATCTGCGCGGATTCCTACTTCGGCCTCCTGCCCCGATCGATGGCGCTCCACGGTGTGGACCTCCTCCTCATCCCGGCCAACTGGCCGCCCACCGGACTCGACCCCCGCAGGGTGTGGAGGGCGCGGGCGCTTGAGAACGGCGTCGGCGTCATCGCCTGCAACCGCACGGGAGTGGACCGCCGGATGGACTGCCGTGACTGCTCCTCCTACGCGGTGACGCCGCGTGGCGACGTCCTGCTGGATGAAAGCGGGGAATCGTCGCGCATCTGGATCGTCAGCTACCCCCTGGAGGGAGGGGCGTTCGGCGCGGAGAGGCGCAGGGCGGCCATGGCGGGGCGCAGCCCTGAGGAATTCGAGGCGCTCTGCCTCGACGTGAACGGACTGGCGGATTTTTCCGGCCTCTGGAATCTACCGGCGGGCGGCGGAATGGAGATCCGCTGCATGGTCCCGGAGGGGCCGAAGGGAGCCGACTTTTCCTCCGCCGCGCGGAAGATGGCGCACGAAGCATCCACACCCACCCTCATCGTCCTGCCGGGGAATATCGCATCCATTCCCCAACTGGAAGCGATCTTTCCCAATAACGGAGCCGCTCCCGTCGCTTTCCTGACCGAAGAGGAAACCCCCGACGGTCCCTCGTTGCACTTCCTGTCCGCAGAGCGAAGCGTCGTTCTTCCGCCTTGGGAAGGCGCGACGATGGTTGATTTCGGACCGGCGCGGATCGGCGTCGCGCGGGCGGATAGGCTGCGCCACCCGGAGATCGTGGTTGCGCTTTCCAAGCAGGGCTGCGACGTCATCGCGACATGCGCCTCCGCGCTGACCGACGACGACCGGCTCCTCTTCGGCGTAAAGAGCCTGGAGAAAGCGGTGATCGCCGTATGCGCCCCGGATGGGGCCGTCATCTGCGAGCCCCCCGCCGGGCACGCCCCATGGAAGGAAACGGCGATCCACGGCCCCGGCGAGTGCGCTGCGCGCATCCATACGGCGCCGCTCCGGTCGAAGCATTTCATGGACCGGGTGGACATGGAGGTCCTGTTGCAGCGATGAGACCACTCCCGGCCGCGCCCCCCATCCGCTACCTGACGCTTCTTCTCACCACCGCCTGCAACCTCCGGTGCGCTTACTGCTATCGGGGCGAGCAGATAGAAGCAGACGCCATGCCGCTGGAGGTCGCCCGGCGCGCCATGGAGCTTGCGGCGTCCTCCGGGTTGCCCTTCCACGTGCAGATGGCGGGAGGGGAGCCCACACTCGAGCCGAAGCTCATCGACGCCGTGGGCAAGGCCGCGCGCGGCGCTGGATGGCCCGCGACGCTCGCGCTCCAGACGAACGGAACGCTGATCGACGAGGAGATTATACGGATATGCAAGCAACATAACGTATCCGTCGGGCTCAGCATAGACGGCCCACCAAGCGTGCAGGCGAAGCTGCGGGGATGCGCCGGGGCCGTTTTCCGGGGTCTCGGGCTGCTCGCGCGGGCGGAAGTCCCCGTCCGGGTCACGGCCGTGCTCTCGTCTGTCAATGTAGACCGGTTGTGCGATCTGCTGCTTGCGCTCGCGACTTTTCCGAACGTCGAGGGCATCGGGCTCGACCCGCTGGTGCGCAAGGGACGCGCCCCGGAGGCGGACCTGCCCACGCTTTCGGAAGAAGCCGTGCGGGAAGGTGCGCTCCGCATGATGGCGACCCTCCGGCGCGTCAACAGGCTCCGGGCCGCCGCCCCCATCCGCTGGCGCGAATGGGACGCGGTGCGCCGGGCGCTCTCGGGCGATGCGAAGCCCAGATCTTACTGCCATGCCTGCGCGGGCGAGGGCCTCGCCGTGCACCCCGACGGGTCGGTCTACCCGTGCAGCCAGACCGTGGGAGACCCCACGATGCGCGCCGGATCGCTCGACGCCATCGACCACGCCAAGCTCGGGAGCGTGTTCCGAGATTTACGGCTGCGCGGCGACTGCCGAGGCTGTCCGCTCGAAGGGAAATGTCCGGGGGACTGCCCCTCCCGGCTCGCATACAACAAGGGCGACCATCCGCACGCCATGTGCGCCATTTACAGGACTTTGGCAAGTCCCAAGAAGCACCCTACCTGAACAATATCCCTGTAGGAGCGGCATCCTGCCGTGACAGGCGAAACGTCGCGGCAGGATGCCGCTCCTACGAGAATGAAGGACGTTCTCCTCTGGCAGGATAATTCTTTGGAGTTGCCTTTGGCGGCTGACGCCGCAAGGGAGGAAACAAGATGAAAGCGATGCGCATCACTTATTTCAGCGCCACGGCGACGGAGCTTCCGTCGGTGAGCCATGGGGCTTCCCTTTTCCGGAAGGACTGCGACCTCACGGTGACGGCCCGCTCCCGGAGCCAGCTCTTCGACGACGCCCGCGTCGCGGCTTTCGTGGCCGACGCGATGCGCTCCGACGCCGTCATCGTCACCCTGCACGGCGGGAAGGCGTCCTGCCCGGCCTTTGAACCGCTGATAGAAGCGGTGAACGGGCGCCGCGCATCGGGCGAAAAGGTCCCCCGCCTGCACGTCCAGCCGCTCGGCGGCGACGAGGAGGCGCTCTTGGCCGCGAGGGAGCACTCCGATGGGATGGAGGACGGATCGTGGCGGAGCGTCTTCCAGTATCTGGCATACGGCGGCGCGGCGAACGTGCGCGGGGCCCTTGCCCGCCTCCATGCGATCGTCCATGGAACGGGGGCGGAAACGCTGCCGCCCGAGCCGGTCGCGCAAGAGGGCGTGCACCACCCGGACCTCCCCGGCATTATGAACGTGGAAGACTATGCGCGGAAGTGGATCGACCCCGGCAAGCCCACGATCGGCGTCTGGTTTTACCAGTCCTACCGCCTGAACGGCAACGTCGCCCACATCGACGCCCTCGTCCGCGAGATAGAGGGCCGTGGGGCGAACGTCCTCCCCGTCTTCAGCATGCGCCTGAGAGACGAGGCGCTCGGCAACCGGGGCTCCGACGAGATCGTCCGGAGCTACTTCATGAAGGACGGCAAGCCCCGCATCGACGCCCTCATCAATACGATGTCCATGTCGATGACGATCACCAACCGCGATTTCCTCGGGCTCTATCCGGAGCTCGGCGTCGCCGTCGTCCAGGCGCTCACGAGCTCCAACCCCTACGCCGTATGGAAGGAAAGCGACCAGGGGCTCGCCACGATGGACGTGACGTTCCAGGCCGCCCAGCCGGAATTCGACGGCGCGCTCATCACGGTCCCCGTCGCCACCCGCGAGGAGGACGAGATCGACCCCATCACGGGGGCGCTCATCATGCGCTACGCCCCCATACCGGAGCGGGTGCGGGCCGTCGTCTCGCTCGCGCTCAAGTGGGCGGAGCTTCGCCGAAAGCCCAATTCGGAAAAGCGCATCGCCATCGTATTCCACCACTACCCACCCCGAAACGACCGGATAGGCTGCGCCGCCGGGCTCGACAGTTTTGCCAGCGTCAAGCGCCTGCTCGACCGGATGTCGGAGGAGGGCTACCGCGTGGACCGCCTCTTCGCCGACGGGGACGAGCTGGCGAACAGCCTCCTCGAACGGATGACCTGCGACCGCCGCTGGCTTTCGCCGGACCAGCTCGCGGAGCGCTCCGAGGCTTCGGCGGGCCGCGACGTCTTCCTCCCGTGGCACGAGGCGCTTCCATCGACCATCCGCAAGAAGATGACCGGAGACTGGGGCGCGATGCCGGGAGACCTCTTCGTGCACAACGACGCGCTCCACTTTGCCGGGATGCGCGACGGCAACGTGTTCCTGACCATCCAGCCGCCGCGCGGCTATCTGGAAAACCCGGAGAAGGTCCTCCACGACATGCGCCTTTCGCCGCCGCACCACTACCTCGCGCACTACCGCTGGCTGCGCGACGTCTTCCGGGCGGACGCCGTCATGCACGTCGGGAAGCACGGATCGCTGGAATGGCTCCCCGGCAAGGCGCTCGGCCTCGGCGAGGAGTGCTACCCGGACCTCTCGATCATGGACCTCCCGAACGTCTACCCTTACATCATCAACGACCCGAGCGAAGGGACGCAGGCGAAGCGGCGCTCCTACTGCTGCATCATCGATCACCTGACGCCCGCCTACACCAACGCGGACCTCTACGAAGACCTCGCGGAGGTGGAGCGGGCGGCGGCAAACTACACCGAAGCCGCGCGGCAGGATCCCGGCAAGCTGCCGGTGCTTGCGGGGCTCCTCTGGGACGCCGTCGAAAAAGCCGACCTGCACCATGACCTCTCCCTATCGAAGGAGGCGGCGCTCGCCGACATGGAAGGGTTCATGGCGAAGCTCCACGGGCATCTCTCGGAGCTTGGCGACACGATGATCGGCGACGGGTTGCACACGATGGGGCAGACTCCCGAAGGGGAGCGGCTCGTACAGTTCATGGTGCAGCTCACGCGGCTCCCGAACGGGGACGAGCCATCGCTTCGCGAGGAAATCCTGGCGTCGATGGGGCATGGCTACGGCAAGCTGGTGGAACATCGCGGCGAACCCATTCCGGGGGCCGGCGGGGCGACGGGCGGGCAGATCATCGCGAAAGCGCAGGAGAAGGCCGTCGAGCTGGTCCGGGCGCTCGCCGCCGCCGATTACGACCCCGAGGCGGCGCGAGACGTCGCAAGCGCCCACTGCGGAGGGGCGCATCCCCGCATAGCGAGGGCGCTCCGATACATCGCGGAGACGCTCGTTCCCAACGTCCGCCGCGTGACCGACGAAATCGACGCCTCGCTCGCGGCGTTCTCGGGGAGTTTCGTCGCGCCCGGCCCCTCCGGGGCCCCGACGCGGGGGCAGGCCGACATCCTGCCGACCGGCCGCAATTTCTTTTCCCTCGACCCGCGCGCGATCCCGAGCCCCGGCGCGTGGGAGGTCGGGAAGGCCCTCGCGAACGCGCTTATCGAACGCTGCCGCCAGGAAGAGGGGCGCCTCCCCGAAAACGTCGGCATCATCGTCTGGGGCGGATCGACGATGCGCTCGCGGGGCGACGACATAGCGGAAATCCTCTACCTCATGGGCGTCCGCCCGATATGGCAGGCGAGCGGGATCGTGAGCGGCCTCGAGATCATCCCACTGGCGGAGCTTGGCCGCCCGCGCATCGATGTCGTCCCGCGCATCTCGGGGTTCTTCCGCGACGCCTTCCCCAATCTCGTCGAAATGATGGACAAGGCCGCCCGCATGGTCGCGGTCCTCGAGGAGGACCCGGCGTCGAATTTCCTCCGCCGCCACGTGCTGACGGACCTCGAGGAATACCGCCGGGGCGGCATGGACGAAAAGGACGCCTGGCGGATGGCGACGCTCCGCGTCTTTGGCTGCCCTCCGGGGACGTATGGCGCGGGCGTCGCGGAGCTCGTCGAGTCCAAGAACTGGGAGACGAAGGACGACCTCGGCGAATCGTACATCCGCTGGACCGCGCACGCCTACGGGCAGGGGACGTACGGCGCGAAGCGCCCGGAAGCCTTCCGCCGGGTCCTCGCCCGCA
Organism: uncultured Syntrophobacteraceae bacterium; assembly: GCA_937958025.1. Lineage (GTDB taxonomy): Bacteria > Desulfobacterota > Syntrophobacteria > Syntrophobacterales > Syntrophobacteraceae > CALFXO01. The sequence continues at coordinate 16,353 of CALFXO010000073.1, read as the reverse complement.
TGGACGTGACGGTGAAAAACGAGGACTCCCGCGAATACGACATGATGTCCTGCACCGATTTCTACAACTACTACGGGGGGCTCATCGCGGCGGTGCACACCGTGCGCGGCGTCGCGCCTCTTTCTCTCTCGGGCGACAGCTCCGACCCGCGCAGGGTGCTCGTCCGCACCACCCAGGAAGAGGCAAAACACATCCTGCGCTCCCGCCTGCTCAACCCCAAGTGGCTGGAAGGGCTCAAGCGGCACGGCTACAAGGGCGCGGGCGACATCTCCAAGGTCATGGACATCATCATCGGGTGGGACGCCACCGCCGACGTGATGGAAGACTGGATGTACGAGCGGGTGGCGTCGAAATACGCGCTGGACCCGGAGATGCGGGATTGGCTCAAGAAGGTCAACCCCTACGCGCTCCAGAACATCCTCGACAAGCTGCTCGAGACGATCCATCGCGGCATGTGGAGCGCTTCGGATGCAATGCAAAACGAGCTGCGCGACGCCTACCTCGAAATAGAGGGTGAGATAGAAGAGGTTTCGGAGAGCGCGCGGGCGCAGCTATAGGCATACGCCCGCAATGGGCGGGCAAGAAGAGGCAGGGCGCCTCGGCGGCTAGGCCGATGCGCCTTCCCGCGCGCGAGATGGCTCGCGCCGATTTTCATTCAACCATCCCTAACGAGGAGAAAGAGAGAAATGACCGGCAATTACCTCAGTCAAAGCTCCACCCGCAGTCTGAGACGCGCGATGGGCGCGTTGGCGCTCGCGCCCATGCTCTGCCTGACGCTGAGCGCGGCTTACGCTCAGGAGGCGGAACCCTCCGCGGACGCAACGCTCGAAACGGTCACCGTAACGGCGGAGCGATTTCCCGTCAACGAAAAGGAGTCTTCGAGGCTCGTGACCGTCGCCACCTCGGAGGAGCTACAGCAAACGGGCGCGGACAACCTGATCGACGCGCTGCGCCGCATCGGGGGATTCGCCTACAGCGCCCTGGCCCCACTCGGCATAAGTCACGGCGGAATGAACAGCAGCCTCTCCATCCGGGGCCTGTCCGACGGGGAGCTGGTGCTCATCAATGGCGTACCCATCCAGGGGGCGGCAGGCCACGCCTACGACCTGAACACCATCCCCGTTGACCAGATCGACCGGGTGGAGATCATGAAAGGAGCGGCGTCCACCCTATACGGCGCGGACGCAATGACCGGCGTCATCAACATCATCACGAAGAAGCCGGGCGAAAAGACGGGAGGAAGCGCCTCCGTCGAGTTCGGCTCCGAAGACTACCACAACCATTCGGTCTCGGTCACCCTGCCGAAGACGACGGCCGGCTTCCATTACCAGCACCTCGGCGAACAGACCGAGGTCTCCAGAAGCTTCACGGGCAAATACCGCTACGACCTCGACCCTTACGACCTCTATTCCTGGAACCTCAACTTCAACCCTATAGAGCATCTTTTCATAGACTACCTGGGATCTTTCAGCTCCACGGGCTTCGAGAAGCACTACGACAGCCCGAAGAAAGCGTATGAAGGCACGGATCAGGAGCAGACCAAGCATTTCGTCGACATGCGCTATGAAACGTCTTCCCTGAGACTCAAGGCGTTCGGCGACTACGAGCTGATGGAAATGGACGAATACACCGACGAGAGCGAGCCGGACGACTCCAACAAGAACTACAACGCCGGAGTGCAGGGCGACTACAAGTTCAACATCCTGGATTCGGAGATCACCGTGGGCGGCGACGGAGTCTATCGCGCCGCCGACTACAACAACCAGTACGGCAGGCATTACAGGGAAGACTACGCCGCGTTCATGCAAGTTAAGAGGACTTTCCTCGATCGCCTGACGCTCACCCTGGGCGCCCGCGAGCAGTTCATCGACGGAAGCTCCGGCGCGAGCGATTACGACAAGTTCCTCCCCACCTTTGGAGTCACTTTCAAGGCGACGGACGCAATCAACCTGTTCGCCAACGCGGGCAAGGCATTCCGCGCCCCCACTTTTAACAACCTTTATTATTCGAGCGATTTCCTCGAAGGCAACCCAAGCCTGAAACCCGAGGAGGGCTGGACGTACGAGGCGGGCGTAAAATACGACAACGACCTGGTCCGGCTGCGCCTCGCGGGATTCTACATGGCGTTCGAGGACAAGATAGAAATCGACCGCTCCAAGGGCTATCCGCTCACCTACTTCAACGCGGGCGATTACAACAGCCTGGGCGTCGAATGGGACTTCAAGCTTTATCCCTTCGCCCGCCGCACCGACTGGAGCCGGGACCTCTCCCTCTACACCGCCGGATACTGGGCGGACCCCAAGGCGGAGGACGTGAACGGGCAGAATTACCAGGTCGGCGCGAAGATCCAATCGACCATGGGCGTGGCCTACACGAGCGACCCGCTGGTCCTGGACCTCAACTGCCAGGCGCTCTCCATGCGGGAAGACGCCCTCCCCGGCTACGGCTCCTTCAACTTCTCCGGCAAATACAAGGTGTGGAAGGGCTATGTCACCTTCGGGGTGGACAACATCCTGGACAAGGAAATCATTACCTCCGGCAACCTGAGCCCCGGAGAAACCAACAACTATGTTTACTACGACCTTGGACGGGTGGTGAAGGGAGGCTACCAGATTTCCTTCTAAACCCCAGTTTTTCCCAATGAGGCGGCCCGGAGCCACAGCCTTCAGCAGGCTTCCGGCCGCCAACCGACAGTGATGCAGGACCCATATTTATGCTGCTTGGCATCTATTACGACGGCGTAGAAATACACCGCGAAGACAAGATAATTTACGCGCGATTCCTCGCGCCGCACCGCGTGATATCCACCTGCCGCATGGCGGGTGGAATCCGGGACGACCTCACACACCTCTACAACCACCAGTCGTGCGAGCCGAAGGGGCATCAGCGCCCGGTCCACGGGCTGGCGACGAGCGACCCGGCGGCCTACCACCGCGCGGCGCGCGCGGGCTCGGGGCTCCCCGAGACAGGGTGCGCGGCGCTCGGGACCGCCGCGAACATGCGCTTTGCGGCCATCCGCCGCGAGACCTTCCGGGAGATCGAGGTCGTCGCCGTCTGCACCGGAGGCGTGGAAGGCAACGCGGGCCGCGCCGGAGACCCCGCGACCGTCTACGAATGGGACGGCGCCTACGAGAGAGTCGGGGAGCGGGAGCCGGTCGCGCACGGGACGATCAACACCCTGATTTTCATCAACCACGAGCTCACCCACGGCGCGATGGTGCGCACCGTGATGACCGCGACCGAAGCCAAGACGGCGGCCCTCCAGGAGCTTGCCGTCAACTCGCGCTACTCCGACGGACTGGCGACCGGCACGGGGACGGACCAGATCGGCGCGGCGTCGCGGCTCCACACCGGCGCGCCGCTTACCGGGGCGGGGAAGCACTGCGTCCTCGGCGAACTCATCGGAAAGACGGTGCACGACGCCGTCCGCGAAACCCTCATGCTGCAAAACGGGCTGACCCCGGCGGGACAGCGCTCCGCGACGATCCACCTCGAGCGCTTCGGGACGTCGCGAGCGGAGCTGGCCGAAGCCGTCGCGGCGCACCTCGGCGAAGCAGACGGGGACGTAGTCCGTCGCAACTTCAAGGTCATAGAGCGAGACCCTCTGGTCGTGGCGGCGGTCGCCGCGCTTGCGCACCTGCGAGACAAAATGACATGGGGCGTCCTTCCGGAAAGCTGCGCGGCCGAGATTTGGGCCGCCTACGGGGCGCAGCTGGCCGCCGCCGTCTCCGGGGATTATTCAATGATGCGAGCGTATATGGACGCTCTCGCGGAGAAAAGGCGCGCTCCCGGCAACGCGGGGCTGGTCGAGCTAGCGGCCCACGCCATAGCCCTCGGCTTCCGCGACAAGTGGCGGGACAATCCGAGCGGGGGAGAAGAGGCATGACGACGGCCCCCATCGAGGCATTGTCCCATAACACATTCCTCGCGGCGGCAGGAATTTACGTGGTGAGCGCCGCATGCGCCTTCGCCCGCCTCCGGCGGACCGCGACAGTGCTTTTCATCGCCGCCCTGCTTGCGAACGCCGCGTCCATGGCGCTCCGCTGGCTGAACGTCTGGCCTCTCCTCCCGCTCAACCTCGGGCCGTTCCTCCTGCCCGTCTTCATCGGCGCGCTCTCCCTGACCGGCATTTTGAGGGGCGTCGGCGGCTGGCGGACGCGGGTCGCGGCGGCGGCCCTCGCGGCCCTCGCGGCGGCGTTCTTTCCGAAGGACTTTTATTTGCCGTTCGTCCAGTCCAATACGCTGTTTTCGCACCTGTTCACGTTTTTCGGGGCGGCGGCCAGGGCGTGCTTCTGCATAGCCGCGATGGAGGCGACCCTGGACCTGGCCCCTGTTCTTCGCGGAGAACCCTTCGCCCCCCATCGCCACGCCGCCATCGGGGCATGGCTTGTCTGGGGATTCATCACCCTCACTGTCTCCACGTTTTCCGGGGAAATGTGGTCCTACCTCGGATGGGGGAGCCCCATCGTCTGGGAGGACGCCGCCGTCGCCGTGACCATGGCGGTATGGTGCTACTACGCATGCCTCCTCCACCTGCACCTTTCGAGGCGCTGGACGCCTGTTCACCGCCTCGCTTTCACCGCGGCGGGAGGGCTTCTCGTCGTATTCTTCATCATTTGCACGGAGCTGGGACCGTTCCAATGGCCGTATATTCAATGACGACATCCACGACAACATCCATAACGAAAATCTGGAAGGCGCTAGGAAGCATCGACTTCGCCGTCGCGCTCCTCCTCGCCATGGTCGCCGACCTCACGTGGGGCTTTTTCGCCCTCCGGTTCAGCTCCAACCCGTTCCGCCCGCTGAACGACCTCGGCCTCTTGGAGTGGGCGCAAACCTACGGCAGGGCGAACCTCGGCGAGACGCTGTGGTTTTTCCTGCTCCTCGCGCTCCTTTTCCTGCTTGCGATGAACACCTTCGTCTGCACCACGATCCGGGTGGACGCGCTGGCGCGGCGACGCGCGACGTCCATGCCCGCCGTTCGCTTCGCGCTCAAGCTCGCCCCGCATGTCATGCACTACGCCGTCATACTGATGCTCCTCGGGGCGCTATCGAGCTACCTTTTCACGGAGACGACGCCCAACAACATCCTGACCGTGGGGGCGGGCGCCCGCATCCGCCCGACGGACTATTCCATGCGGCTCGAAGGCTTCGACCTCGCGTTCCGGGAGGCGCGGCCGTGGAACCCGAGGCGCGGGAGCAGGGCCGTCGACGCCAACGTCCGGCTTGCGCTCCTGGATGCCAACGGCGGCCTCGTCCGGGAAGGGACGTTATCTCTCAACCATCCCCTGTGGTTCGAGGGGTGCAGCATCCACCTCAAGGACTTCGATCCGCAAACCAAGGGCGGCGGCATGGGGGGCAAGCCCCACGTCAACCTGATCGTGAGAAAAGATCCGGGAATAAGACTCTACCTCGCCGGGACGTTTTTCTTCGTCGCCGGCCTTTCGATGTACGTGTGTGAATGGATATGGACGCGCTGGAAAAAGGAAGAAAAATCATGAAAACAAAAGTGTTTGCCCGTCGCGCCGCAGCGCCGATCCTGGCGGCGGCCTGCCTGCTCCTCCACGGTTGCGACGCGCCATCCGGCAAGACGGAAAACTTCGTGAATTTCGGGGAGTTTTCGGTGAAGGGCCTCCCCAACGGGGTGAAGGAAGTGACGGACGGGATCGGGAGGAAGCTCGCGCTTGTCCCCAGGGGGCAGCAGGCGCCGGAAGGCTATGAAAAGACCGAGATCGTGGAAATCCCGGTCCAGAGGGTCGCGGCCTATTCGGGCTTTGACGTCTCGATGCTGAAGGCGCTCGGCGTCGTGCGGGACGTCCTCGTCGGAGTGGCAAAACCAAAAGAGGAATGGACCATTCCCGAAGTGCTGGCGGGAATGGAATCGGGGAAGATCGTCTACCTCGGCGAGCCGGAATCCATCAACCTGGAGGAGCTGACAAACGCCCGCCCCCAGCTCGTCATGACCTGGGACCAGGCGATAATCCCGACGCTGAACGACCTCGGCATTCCCTGCATCATCACCACGACGCCGGTGGCGGCGGACCTGAACGCCCGCATGCGCTTCGTCCAGTTCCTGGCCCCGTTCTTCGGACGGGAGAAGGAGGCGGACGCCTTCGTCGAGCGGGTGACCCGGACGGTGGCGAACATTCGCGCAAAGGCCGCCGAAGCCAAGGAGCGCCCCAGGGTGATGTGGGGAGACATCTATGAGAAGCGGGTGATGGTGGAGCCCGGAAATTGCTGGGTGGGGGAATTCATCCGGCTCGCCGGGGCGAATTACCTTTTCGACGACGTCTACGGGTCCGCCTGCATTGAAATATCGACGGAGCGCTTCCTCACGAGCGGAAAGGACGCGGACGTCTTCTTCACCTACAGGGGCGCCAACGTCGGGCTCACGTCGAAGGAGGCGATGGTGCGGATGAATCCCGCCGCTGGGCGCATCAAGCCTCTGCACGACGGGGATGTGGAAACGCCGCTCCCCAACTACGCCCAATCGGCGGACAAACTGGACGAGATACTGGAGGAGGTCGCATCCATTGTGCACCCCGACCTGTTCCCGAAAAAAGAAAGAAAATTCTTCGCGGAGCTGCCCGCAACGGACGGCTCCGGAAAGGCGTCGAAACAATGAGCACGGCAGAGTCCTCCCTGCAAATCATCAAACCCATGGAGTCCGTGCAATCCGCGCGCTCCTCGCTCCGGCTTAAGTGGGCGATCCTCTCGGGGGCGCTGCTCCTTGGCCTTGCGGTCATATTCTGCCTCAACGTGACGGTCGGGTCGGTGGGCATATCGTTCGACCGGCTGATGCAAATCCTGGCGGGGGAAGCGGCGGGGTCCTCCGAGGACTTCATCGTGTGGCATCTACGCATCCCGAGGGCGATAGGGTCCGCGCTTGGCGGCGGCCTGCTCGCGGTTTCCGGCCTGCTGCTCCAGATATATTTCCGCAACCCCATTGTCGGCCCCTACGTGCTCGGCATCTCGTCCGGGGCGACGCTCATGGTGGCGACAGTCATGCTGAGCACGCTCCACCTGGGCTTCATGACTCCTGGCCCCTACCTCTCGACGATAGCGGCCCTCATCGGGGCCTACGCCATGACGCTCGTGATTCTCGGCATCGCGAGCAAGGTCCGGAGCGCCGTGACGCTCCTCGTCACCGGACTCATGGTCGGCTACCTCTGCCACGCGCTTACGAGCATCCTCATGGCCTTCGCCGAAAAGGAGAAAATCAAGGGCTTCATCCTCTGGGAAATGGGTAGCTTCGCCGGGTTCCGGTGGAGCGAGGTGCAGATTCTCGCCGTTGTCGGCGTGGCGATTCTCGCGCTCACGCTCCTTCTCGCCAAGCCCCTCAACGCCTTCCTGCTCGGCGAGGAGTACGCCGCCACCATGGGCGTGAACGTTCGCCTCTTCCGGGTGCTCATCCTTTTCAGCTCGTCGAGCCTCGCCGGAATGACGACGGCCTTCGCGGGCCCCGTGGCTTTCATAGGGCTCGCCACGCCCCACATCGCGCGCCTCTGCTTCGGGACATCGGACAGCAGGGTGCTCATCCCCGGCGCCATCCTGATGGGGGCCGTGGTGACGAGTCTCTGCGACTTCGTCGCGCGGCTGGTCTTTTCCCCGGTCGAACTGCCGCTGAGCGCGATTACGGCCTTTTTCGGCGCGCCCATCGTCGTCGGCCTCCTCCTCAAGAAAGGAGCTTCGCTATGACGCAGGGACAGGCGCCGCAGGTGGTCATGGAAACGCGCGGGCTCGCGGTGGGCTACCCCGGCAAGACCGTGCTCGACGCCCTTTCCCTGGAAATCCGGGCAGGGGAGTTTGTCGCCCTGCTGGGCCCGAACGGCGCGGGCAAGACGACGCTCCTAAGGACCCTCGCAAGGCTTCTGCCCCCCAAGGCGGGGGCCGTCCATCTCGAGGGGAAAACCCTCCAAAGCATACCGCAACGGGAGCTTGCCAAGGCGCTGTCGGTGGTCCTCACCGGGCATATCGCCCCGGGGCTCATGAGCGGCTTCGAGTTCGCGGCGCTTGGGCGCCACCCGCACACCGGCATGTTCGGGTCGCTCCGGGAGGAAGACGTCAGGGCCGCGGAGGAGGCGCTCGCCATGGTCCACGCAAGCGCCCTGGCCAACCGGCGCATCCGCAACATGAGCGACGGGGAGCGGCAGAAGATCGTCATCGCGCGGGCGCTCGCGCAGGCCCCGCGCATCATCCTGCTCGACGAGCCCACGATGCACCTCGACCTCAAGCACCGCATGGAGGTGATGTCCATATTGCAGCGACTCTGCCGCGAGAAGAACATCACCGTCGTGGCTTCGATGCACGACGTGGACATTGCGTCGAAAGTGGCGGACCGGGTGGCGCTCATCAAGGACGGAGGCGTGCGGGCATGGGGGCCGCCGGAAGAGGTCCTGCACGCCAGGGCGGTCGCGGAGCTTTACGGCTTCGACGGGGCGGCGTTCAACCAGTGCCTCGGAAGCATCGAAATCCGGGGCGCGGGGTGCATGGGGAGCGTGTTCGTGGCGGCGGGCGTCGGGAGCGGGGCGGTCCTCTACCGCATGCTCGCAAGGCGCGGGTTCAGCATCGCGACCGGCGTCCTGCACGCAAACGACGTGGACGCCTATGTCGCGGAATCGCTCGGCGCGCAGTGCGTGCTGGAAGGGCCCATGGAACCGGTCTCGGACGCGAAATTCAGTGCGGCGCTGGAGCTTTTGAAGGGCGCGGACTGCGTGGTTGACGCCGGGTTCCCCGTCGGAGGACTGAACCGGAGGAACATGGACCTCATCCGCGAGGGGCTTTTGCTGGGCAAGCCGGCTTTCACCCTCCGGAAGGAAGCCGTGAACGGAGTGGACGGCGCAATGCGGTGCGAAGGGGCGTCCGAACTCCTGGAGCGGCTGGAGGTCCAGGACGCTATGCGTTGCACGGCGCCAAAGGAGGAAACGACAGCATAGGAACAGACAAAGGACATTTCATGAAAACAAAGGGGCGGGTCGAGGGCTCCGCCAAGAACCGGACCCGCCCCCCCCGGGAGTTTGAGGAACCGATAAACAACCCCCAACGCTCATTCTACATACTGGGCGTGGAATGACAAGGAGTAAGGCATGAAACGGTGCTTCATCCTGGCCGTCGCGGCGTGCTGCGCACTTGCGCCGCTTTGCCCGGCCAGGGCGCAAGATTCGGACGCGACGGTCGAGGATCCGGGTGAAATGGAAAAGGCAAAGCAGAAGCCAGCCTCCACGGAAACCGAGACGGTGAAGGAAACGGCGGACGGCGCGACCTATAAGATCGACGACGTGGTGGTCACCGCCACCCGGTCGGAAATGCTCAAGGAGGAAGTTCCCGCCGTGATCGACGTCATCGATTCCGCTGACATTCAAAACACGGTGGACGACAATCTCCCCGACATACTGAAGAAAAACAGCAGCGTGGACGTCATCGACTATCCCGGCGCGCTGGCGGGAATCAGCATCCGGGGCTTCCGCCCGGAGTACGACGGAATCACGAAGCACTACCTCGTGCTGATCGACGGCCGCCCGGCCGGGGCCACCAACATCGCCACCATCCTCAAGGACAACATCGAGCGCATCGAAGTCCTGAAGGGACCGGCGTCCTCCCTTTACGGCGCCGAGGCCATGGGAGGCGTCGTCAACGTCATCACCAAGAAATCCACGGGCAAGGTCGGCGGAAACATCGAAGTGGGCGGAGGAAGCTTCGACACCCATATGGAATCCGCATCCGCCGGAGGCAGGATCACAGACTGGCTGGACTTCGACGCATCCATCGGGAACAAGAACCAGAACGACAATTTCAAGATGGGCAATGGCGAGGAGCGCTCCCACACCTCGTTCACCGAGCGCAACGGCTCGATGCGCCTCGGCTCCACTTTCCTCGACACATGGCGGGTGGACGCCAAGACGGACGTCTACATGGGGCGGGACATTGGGAGCCCCAACGCCCTCTATTACGGCGACACCCGTCAGAGCACCAAGGACATAGACCGGTATGGCGGCGACATCGCCCTGTCCAAGGAATGGTCGAACAACCTGACGAAGGCGACCGTCTACGCGTCCCACGAAAAGTCGGAGTACACCTACTCCTACACGGGGCAGCCCGTCTATAAGGGATATGAAGGAACATACGACTGGCTGGGCGCCCAGTTGCAGGACACCTACTCCTTCCTGAACCACGACGTCACCGTGGGCTTCGACTATCAGGACGTCAACGTCGAAACCCAGAGGTGGAATTCCAGCGGACAGCGCCAGGCCCCCTATTCGCCGGACAACGAGCGGGAGAACGTCGGTCTCTTCGCGGACGGTTTCTTCCGCTTCTGGAGCGACCGGATCATCCTGAACGCCGGGGTGCGCTACGACACGTTCGAGATAACCAACAAGAGCACGCCCCTCAAGACGGACTTCAACCCGGGCTCCTACGATTTCGATCACGTCAGCCCCCGCGCGGGAATAAAATTCTTCCCGACGGACGACCATATGTTCCAGTTCCATGCAACGGTCGGGACGGCCTTCGTTCCGCCCCAGGCGAGCCAGATGGCGGGCTACTCGGAAACGCAGATCAAGACGGCCACGATGATAACGACTGGAAACCCCGACCTAAACCCTGAAACCAGCGTCACGTGGGACGGCGGACTGACGTTAGAGAAGAAGGACTATGGATTGCGCGCCGACCTCACGTATTTCGAGACGAACGTGGATGACAAGATCACCACGGTGAAGCTGAGCGATTACGTCACGAGCTACACCAACGCGGATTCGGCGAAGATGCGCGGCCTGGAGCTCGAGGCGTCCTGGGACCTTGGGGAGTTCATGCGGTGGGGCAGGAAATTGGAGTTTTTCCTTAACACCACCCGCATGATGGAGGCGAGAGAGGACCTGTTGAGCAACGGCGAAACCATAACCCGCGACATTTACAACGTCGCGCACTGGAAGCATTCGATGGGCGTCAATTACGACGACGGCATGTTCTTCGGACGTTTCCTGGCCCGCTACGTGGGAGAGCGGAAGGATAACGACTGGTACACGCCGGGGTATCCCGAGATCACTTACGACGACTTCATCGTCTGCGACGCATCGCTGGGAGTGCGGTTCCTCAAACGCCACACGGTCAGCCTGAACGTCGAGAACATCTTCGACGAATACTACTACGAGAAGCCTGAATACCCGCTTCCCGGAAGGGCGATTTACGCGAAGTATTCGCTTTCCTTCTAGCTCATGCGGAAGGCGCGGGGGAACTCACCTCCCGCGCCTTCTCCCAACACGACCCCAGGAACCGGCGCCGGAGGCATCGCATGTTCCAGCACTGTATAGCCGAACGGTTGCTCAGCGCAGAGAAAAGGGCTTTGCACCCACGCTTCTGGATTGTTTTCGTTCACCTCGTCCTGATGATGTGCGCCCCTTTCTCTCCGCACTGCATGGCGCAGCAGGAAGACCCGGACACGATCGTCATCACCCGCGAGGATATTGAAAGAATGGGATTTCTCAATATCACCGACCTCCTGAACCAGACGCCCGGCGTCCAGGCGGGAAGCTCCTCGGTGGCCCTCCGGGGCTCCTATAAGGTCAAGGTGTTGGTGGACGGGCGCTCCATCAACGATCCCACATCGAGCCACGGAGGCGTCAAGTGGGGCATGGTCTCGCTCAAGACTGTCGAGAGGATTGAGATTCTCAAAGGCAAGGGAGGGATTCGTTTCGGCGACGATTCGAGCGGCGGGGTCATCCTCATTACGACCACCAAGATGGATGCATTTCACGGAAACGTGGAAGCCTATGGCGGGAACTACGACACACAGAACTACAACTTCAACTGCCAGGGCTCCAAGGGGCCTTTTGGCGCTGGGATTTCCTCTACCTACTCGACAACGGAAGGATACAGGAGAAACGACGACGATGAAAAAAAGAGGGCGTCCGCCAAGCTGGAATTTACGCCAACAGATGAGAGCCGTTTAAGCCTTTCGACGGACTATCTCCATGAAGACGGAGGGCAGCCCGGCCTCCCCGACTACCCGACGCCCCGCGCCCGTCAGACGGATGAAACCTTCTCCTCCGCATTATTGGCCGAATACGGGGAAATCCTCAGCCGCACCTACTGGAATCGCGTAGACAGGGAGAACGACAACCCGGACAAGAACCTGCACACCTCCATCCAGGTGCGGAAAATGGGGGAAGACGCTTCCGGCCAGCTCCCTCTCGGCAGCTGGGGAAGCCTGCACTGCGGGGCGGGGTTTGAACTCGCGCAGGCGGAAGGCAACCAGTTCGATGACCAGGAGGAGCAGTCCTACTGGGTGTTTCTCGCAAGGGAATTTCCTCTGCAATCCCTCCCCTTGACCTTCGGCCTGGGGCTGCGCGGCAACTTCTACTCGGAATTCGGACAGGCGATCAACCCGGAGCTCAAGACTACTCTCAAGCAGCCTCTCTACACCCTCCAGTTCACGGTGAACCGCACGAACAATACGCCGTCTTTTCTCCAGCGCTACAACGAGAGCAGTTCCACCAAGCCCAATCCCGATCTGGACATGGAGCAGGCGACCAATATGAGCCTCTCGGTCGTTCCGAAGCTCCCCGAGCCATTTTCCGCAAGCGCCTCACTTTTCTACAACATGCTCACGGACGCCATCACCTACGTTCGCGGAGACGGAGGCGTCGGAAGGTACGAAAACGCCGGAAACGTCACTTACAAGGGCGGCGAGGCGTCAGTGACATGGAAGCTGTTGGATGCGCTCCGCATCCGGACATCTTACACTTACCTCGAAGCCATCGACGAGGAAACCGGCAAGTGGCTGGCCGCCAAGGCGAAGCACCGGGTTGGCGCGGACGTCCTCTATAGCCCGATTCCCAGCCTGTCGCTCTCCTTCAGCCTGAAATATTTTTCCAAACAGTACACGCGGTCGGACAACACGGAATCCGCGCCGGGATACTGCATTGGAGATATCCGGGCGGAGTATGCCTGGAAATACGGGATAAGCATCTTCTCGGAAGTCAAGAACCTATGGGACAAGGAATACTTGTACGGCGACGGCTACCCGGCCCCGCCCCTCACGTGGGTCGCCGGAATGAGCTATCGATTCTAGAGGAATAGGATACGCTTATGGAGAGAACAATCACTTCGGCTTCATCCGGATTGGGGCAATGGACGCCACAGGACGGCCCACCGAATCTGCCGCTCGCCAACGTCTGCATGGGGGAAGCACAGGGGTGGGGCGGCATGCGCCCATGGCAGGCCGTGTTTGCATCGATGATGCTCCATGCGGCGATTTTGGCCCTGCCCATCCATGAGGCGCTCAAGGCGCCTCCCCCCCAAGAGCTGCAATTCGTCATCGAGCAGAGCCCGCCGCCTCCGGGGGGAATCGCCGCGAGCGGCGACGGGCTGCCAGCTCCCCCTCCGGAAGCGGTCGAGGAGGGACCGGAGCCGCCGCCCCCACCACCCGTCGTGGAGAAAAAAACTGCACCGGCCATCGTGGAGAAGATTATTCCAAAGCCGCCGAGGCCCAAGGCCGTGAAGAAGCCGAAAGTGGTGAAGCCGCCACCCAAGCCTCAGCCTGCGGTGCAGGAAGCGTCGTCCGTGGAGGCGCCTGCGCAGGCATTCGGGACCGGGCCCGCGACGGGAGTTGAGACGGCCTCGAATGCTCCCGTCGGGGTCCATGGCGGGATCGGGCAGGCGCAGGGCCCGGTGGATGCCGCTTTTGGCGTGGGGAACGGGCCCCGGTTCATAGACAAGGCGCTCCCGAGGTATCCCCGGCTCGCCAGGGAGAACGGAAAGGAGGGAACGGTGCTGCTGCGACTCACCATCGACGAGCGCGGCCGCCTGACGGGCGTCGAAATTGTTAACGGCGCGGGATTCGGACTGGATGAGGCGGCTGTGCAGGCAGTCCGCAACTCCACGTTTGGCCCGGCGGTAAGAGACGGAAAACCCGTCAAGTGCAGGGCGAGTCTACCCATTCGGTTTGTGTTGAAAAGCTCCGACTGAGGAGCATTCTGGTAGGAGAATTTTGAGATGATCGATTTTTTTGTCAAGGGTGGGGCGCTCATGTGGCCCATCCTGTTATGCTCCATCGTGGGGCTCGCGCTCGTGATAATCAAGGCGTTGCAGTTCCGGTCCATACTGAGGCAACTCCCCTCCTGCCCCGGCGGCCAGCCGGAGCAATGCCCGGCGGTGATGGCCCCCATAGCGGGGGGCGTCGAAAGGGGCCTGGATGAGGAGAAAGTGGCGTTCATCGGGACGAAGCAGGTGCGGGTGCTCGAAAAGGGGCTCGGCGCCCTTTCGCTTATCACCGTAATCGCTCCTCTCCTCGGGTTCACGGGGACCGTGACTGGCATGATCGGGGCCTTCATGACGATAGCCTCCCACACGGGAGGCCGAGTGGAGCCCTCGATGGTCGCGGGCGGCATCTACGAGGCGCTCATCACGACGGCGGGCGGGCTCTTCGTGGCGATTCCGGGGCATGTCGCGCTGCATTTCCTCGAAGGGCGGCTCGATGAAATCGCTTTCCGGATGAAGGAAGCCGCCATGGCGCTCATGGAGAGGAGAGGCGATGGAGTTTGAGCGCAGCAGGAGGAAGCACACCCACATCGACGTCGCCCCCCTTGTGGACGTGGTTTTCAACCTGCTCCTTTTCTTCGTCATCACCTACAACGTGACGACGGACCCGGCCATCAGGGTGCGGCTCCCCGAGTCGCTCACGGCGGACGTCCTCGCCGAGGAGCCGCTGGTCGTTACGGTGACGCGGGAGGGAGCGGTTTACATCGGCGACCAGCCGGCGGCGGTAGATAAAATCGCCGGAATTGTCCGCGAGAAAGTCTCGGGAGTCAAGGACCCCTCCGTGAAGGTCAAAGCGGATCAGGACGCCCCCGTCGGCCTCCTCATCAAGGTTGTGGACAGCGTGCGGCTCGCGGGTTGCTCGGCTTTCAGCATTATGACCAATAACAATTCAGACAATCGATGAAAGCCCAGGGATGAAAAGAAGCGCCACTAATACGGAATTTCTGCCCGGACATTTCCGCTTGACAGCTCTCTGGCTTGCTGTTACAAAGGAAGTAATTGAAAATTTTAAAGAAAACATCTCCATTGAAAATGCCAACAAGCTGGCCATGAAGGTCGGACGCAGGGGAGATGAATGCCCACCGCCCATTATGGGCGCAAGCGCATTGTTTTTTAGAAACAGACTTTGAAGAAAATTTGAGCCATGAAGGCTCTCCACTCCATAACAATGGAACGAGAGGCTTCATGGCTTTTTTGTTTTTGAGCTCTCGTTCTTCGCTGCCAGACCGACGAGAACGATGAAAGGCGAACCATGAAGAGTTTGAGCTTGACGCCCGTGTTTCCATTCGCGGGCATTTTGGGCCAGGAGGACATGAAACTGGCCCTGCTGCTAAACGCCGTCAACCCGCGCATTGGCGGGGTGCTGGTGCGGGGGGAGAAGGGGACGGCCAAATCGACGACCGTGCGGGCGCTCGCGGCGCTCCTCCCCGAGATCGCCGTCTTCCAGCCCTGTCCCTTTGAATGCGGGCCGGAAGAGCAAGACCGGCACTGCCTCCGGTGCGGGTTCTGCGAGGGGCCGCACGGGGAGGCGCAGCGTCGGGTCCGGGTCGTGACGCTGCCGCTAAACGCCACGGAAGACCGCGTGGCCGGCGGCATCGACTTCGACCGAGCGATCCGCACGGGGCGTCGCGTCATCCAGCCGGGGCTCCTCGCGCGCGCCCACCGGGGGGTCCTCTACGTAGACGAGGTAAACCTTTTGGATGACCACCTGGTCGACGTCATCCTGGACGCCGCCGCATCGGGCGAGAATCGCATCGAGCGCGAGGGGATATCCTTTTCGCACCCGGCGCGGTTCGTGCTAGTCGGCACCATGAACCCGGAGGAGGGGGAGCTTCGGCCCCAGCTCCTCGACCGCTTCGGGCTCTGCGTGGAAGTGAAGGCCGTCGAGGACCGCGACCAGCGCGTGGGGATGATGATCCTGCGGGAGGAGTTCGACGCCTGTCCCAAGTGCGTCCTCGAGCGCTTCGCGGCGGAAACGGAGGCCATCGCGGAGCGCGTGGAGGCCGCGCGGCGAAAGCTAGGCGACGTGCAACTGCCCGACCACCTGCGCGCCTTCATAGGAGACTTGTGCAGCGAGGCCCGCGTCGCGGGGCACCGGGCGGACCTCGTTATCGAGCAGGCCGCGCGCGCCCACGCCGCCTTTGAAGACCGCGCGGAGGCGACCATCGACGACATCGCCCGCGTCGCGCCCCTTGCGCTCTACCACCGGAAGCGGGACGCCGCTCCGCCCCCGCCTCCTCCACCCCCCCCTCCCGAGGAGCTGCCCCAACCGCCCCCCCCCGCACCGCCGGACCAGGCTGAGGCCGAAAAGGAGCAGCC
>CALFXO010000072.1 GCA_937958025.1 uncultured Syntrophobacteraceae bacterium | reverse complement strand
AGCAGGAGTAGGAGCAGGAGTAGGAGCAGGAGTAGGAGCAGGAGTAGGAGCAGGAAAGGGCAGTGCATTGGCAGCGATTAAGCACTGCTTGTGCACTGCTAATGCACTTCTTATGCACTCAGGGTTGGCCCATTCTATATCGGGCATAATCGATGGTCTATAGTCCTGATGATCCGCACCTTTGGCCGAGTTGCATTTTCGACACATTGGTTGGATATTCTCAATTCCATCACTTCCATCCTGATAAATTGGAGTAATGTGATCCTTCACGATGTCTTCGGTCGAACCACAAACGAGACATGATCCACCCAAAAATCCAAGGAGATTTGACCACTCCTCGGTTGTATGCGTTCCTTTTTTCCTGGCTTCGGCTAGTCTTTTCGATCTTGCATTTTTATATTCATACTCTGTATCAGATACCTTACCATATTTTGCGGAGGCTCCCCTTCTAGCTCGTTCCTTTCTTGCATCTGCATGGACTACATAGCCTTGATGATCTTCCCAATCATGAAGGAAATAGACGCCATCCTCTCTCCTCTCTAAGAAAGCACATTTTAAGAGGGCGGATACAAACCTATCCGCATCGCCATCCCATCCAGCTTCGAGAGCTATATCGATCTCATCCATGCCCAACAGTAAGCCACCGGGATGATTCATGGCTGTTGAGATCCATAAATCTAATAAATAATCAGTTGCCCCAGGTCCAAGCTCCATGCTAAGCCGCTTGCGTTTTCTGTGACCCTTAAACGAGACAGCAATGCGAATATCAGTATTCATTATAGCTGTTCCTCTTGGGAATCTATTTAGATTTAGGAGGTCTTTCAAAATCTAGAGGCCTAATGTTCTCCCATCCTTTTATTGAAAAACCCAAGTCGTCGCTCTGTATAAAATCATAGTCAATAAGTGCTATGGCAAAAGACTCCTCATCCCCTTCTTTGCATTTACCAATAAGGCCTATATCTTCGAGGCTGTAATTAGGGAATTTTCCATCAGGCTTATATTGAGCCGCGAAACTCCAAATTCTTAATACGGATAGTATTGACTCTTTCCCAAAGAGTCTGACTAATCTCATTGTTCGAAGCTCAGTTTCTAGACCGGTAGGAACACGGATATAATTGAACATTTTGCACTCCAAAATAAAAAAAGCGCGAAGTGCTGCCGCAGCCCAACAAACCAGGCTGGCCTATGCCTCACGGCATAGGCGCACTTCGCGCTAAAAATATTGACGATATGTCCTGATTGAACCATTATCGCTGGTCCTGACTCGGTTTACTGTTTTTCGGCATTCCAACCATACCACGATCGCATCTCATATCCAAATTATTTCTTGCAGGCTTTAAGGCATTGCGACAACAATGATTGACACTGACTCATGTCCCACACGCACATATCGAGTGCCGTGGGTGTTGCATCCACGAAGTCGAGGCAATCATCGCAATGGAAATTCGGCCACTGCTTGGCTACCGCATAATCTAGGCACGCCCCGTAGCGCGCGCAGAAAAGCCGCCTCCGCACCCGTGAAAGAGAAGCTGTTTCGCGGCATGCCTTCGGCGTTCCTTGCTCAAGGCGTAGATTCTTCGCAGCCAAGGCTGCTTCGCGTTTTTTTGAAGCCGGAATCGTTCGAGGTTTTGGTGGACCCATTAGCTCTCCCGTGCAAATCGTGATTGTAGAAATTCCCTTATCTCGCGCTGGCGCATTCTCGCCAACATCAACAGCCCTTGAACTCCCGGCGCATCCAGCCCGACGCTCAAATCCAACCATAGCGCCGAATCTCTGATTTCCGCCTCGATGCCCGCCGCCCGCAACTCCTCGATCAAGTCCTTGGTCGCCTGACGGGTGTCGACTTTGGCAAATTGGCGTCGCTGGGGTGGTGATTCTGGCATGTTCATGGCTTTTCCCTCATAGGGCATATACGGGTTTCTCGGTCAATTCCTTCCTTATCAGTTCAGCCAATCTTGGCATGA
Source organism: uncultured Syntrophobacteraceae bacterium (assembly GCA_937958025.1). Lineage (GTDB taxonomy): Bacteria > Desulfobacterota > Syntrophobacteria > Syntrophobacterales > Syntrophobacteraceae > CALFXO01. The sequence goes on along the minus strand of CALFXO010000072.1, from coordinate 10,004 downwards.
GTTTTTTGCAGAAATGCCGGACATCTACCGAATGACTGTAGACTGTGCATTCCCATGCATCGCCCAACCCCGTGTCTTCCATCCACTCATTAAGGCCGAATATTCCATCCAAGATATCGGATTCATATAAAGTGAGAAGATCCCATTCTTTCTTCGCGAATTCTTGAGAGTATTCCCCTCCACGCCGACCTTCCAGGATTCGATTTTTGATGGCCCTAACCGTCAGAGGGCCATCGTACTTTTTGATCGGCTCCAATTTTGAAGCCAAGTAATCTGGAGAATTACCTAATCTAGCTACGAACTCCCTAATATCGCTACACCCATGATTGGTCCATAAGTAGGCGTAGTTTCCATAATCGGTTACAGCGGCAAACATACCACTTGAGGAAATAATTATCTCTCCCCAACCCTCTCCATTTTCGGATGGCAAAAGATATTTGTAAAATGTGCATTCTGGCTTACTTTCCATACTATTCATGGTTTTTCTCCTGCCACATAGACGGGTTTTCCTGTCAATCCCTGAATCTCCCCTTGGAATCTATCAGCGTCGCCGTGATCTCTGGACATGTGCAATAAATGAATTTCACGAACACCGCTCAGGTCGTTCGCAGCCAGGAACTTCTTTACATTTTCGAGGCTGAAATGGCTTTCAATCAGTCTTCTCCTTCTTGCTGCACCAATATCCGGGCTCAAGGTGTCGAGGCTGTAGTTGCACTCAATCGCAATATGCGAAAGTGACGAAAATCGATACTTTATGTAGTAGGTATCCGTTGCAAAAAGAAGCTTTTCTCCTCTTAAAGCCAACAGGAAGCCCATACTTCCAGGGCAATCGTGCTGCGTGGAAAACGGTAACACCCGCCATGTGCCCATATTGAATTGCCTGAGCGGCTGGAGAATGTGAAGTCGATGACCCTTCACCCCCAATGTGTCGGCGGTTTCGGCGCTCATGTAGCAGTCGATACCGATGCGGAGCAGGCCCTTGACGGCCCGCGAGTGATCCATGTGCGAATGGGAAACGAGGCACCCGGCAACCTCGGAGAGACGATAGCCGAGCGCCTTCTTTATCGCCTGGATGGGCACGCCGCACTCGATCAAGAGAGGGGTTTGCCCATCCGTTACGCGATAAAGATTACCCAACGAGCTACTATAAAGGGGTAGGAAGTCCACGGTTAGATTGTCCTTTATTCTTCCCTTGGGATTTTCCGGAGATTTTGAAGCGCGGATTCATACCAATACCATTCATGGACTCCGCCGCGCTTCAGAGCATTTAGGTCGTCTTCGGCATAGAGTAGCTCCTGATAACGATCCATAGGGATGGCCGTCAGCCCCGTCGATGCAGCATTCGCAGCTATTTTGTATGAAGCTACCGCCCCATTCTCGTCCACCATAAGCTCAAGCTCAACAGCTTCAAAATGACGGAGATAGTCTGCGGCCTTTAACGACAAGCCAGCCTGGATACCTTCGTCAAACATATATTCCGGGGACAGGTTGGCATAAACCAATATTTTTTTCATGGTAGAGGCTCCTTTAGAAATCCGGCCCATTACTTGATTTTTCTACATTGGCCGATTGTTCGCTCGCGCCGTTCTCAATCAAAGCCTCCGGAATCACGTCGATGGCCTCTTGGTTAGCATTTTCGTCGATCTCGGCCTGGATGTCGGCTTCATATCGGTTCTCATCCTCGCCTATATCCGCGATTTCCTCCACAGTCTTCATGCCCATGAGTACTTCCGGGGCGTAGAGGCGTCCGAAAAGCGTTGCGGCTCGATACCGGAGCATGAGGTCGGGCATAATAGGCCATTTGGAGCCATTTTTCCCATACCATCCCTCCCTTTTTGCCATGTCGATGGATACGGGCGGTCCCTCCAATTTCTCTCCGGTGGCCTTCTCGATGACCCATGCCGTGCAGGTTTTTGCATCGCCAGAGCCCTGGACCTGAAAGCGGAGGGGGGAAAACCTGCCCGTGCTGTTGACGGCGGCGATAATGAATTGCGCCGACCATCCGGGTTTGCCATGTACGATGTAAAGATTCTGCATGATCGCCAGCGGAGAAGCGTTCATGCGGTTGGACATTTCGAGAGCGATAACGGTATTGGCGATATTGCCCCGGAACTGCTGGGGGACCAAGTCGCTTGCGGAAAGCCATTTCGCCTGCCGTAGCATGAGGTCGAATCCATCCTTGCTTTGGAATCCGGCCACCACCGGAAGGTGGGTTTCCGTTGTTTCGATTCTTTCCAGCGCTTTTTCCATTTCGTTGCTCATATTTCCCCTTTCACTATTCTCATTCATTTCCCAACCTTCACCCTTAACGACGCATCTTTCGGACTCACAATAAGCGAAATAATCTGGCAATCCATAGAGGGTATCTCTGTTACCGACTCCCTCCCATCGATCCATACGGGAGGATAAACCCCATGGTGGCCTTGTAGGGTGGATATAATGTCAAGCCCAACCTGGATGCGACCTGCCGAGTTAACCGAGCCATAGGGCACGCCATCCACCATGACCTCGCAGCACTCCTGCAAGCCCCCATTGATTTGCTGAACGAAAAGCTTGAATCGAGCCACTTTGAACCTAGAATTGATTCTCTCCTCAAGGAGGTTCACCTTTGTTCGCATAAAGGATTCGGTGAGATAAAGTTCCGATTCGAGTTTCTCAAGCTCGGTGGCGAGTTCCCGTTCCTGCGCCTTCAGCTCCTCTATCCTCCGCTCCGCCTTCTGGTTATGGTCTATCCGGGCGAGAACCCCGTTGAGCCTGTCCTGCTCGACTTCGGCTCGGCCCATCCCAGCCTCGATCTCCGCTTGCTCGTCGTGGCTCCCGATGGCAAGCTCGGAAAGTTCCGATTCTATCCGGGCCTTCTCTTCCAAGAGGGGAGCGCTTTCGCCTGATATGGCCTCAGCGGTACTCTTGCGGAGCGATTCGATATCTGCAACGGTCTTGGATACCTTCCCATCGATTTCGGAATTGAGGGACATCAGCCGCTCGATGTCTTTGGACCGCTCCGAGCAACTCTCGGCGATGGCGTCCATCAGCGTCTTGAGGCGCTTGCCCTCCGTGGATATTCCAGCCAGTCGTTCGGCCTTGTCGGCGTTGAATTTCGCCCTGGCCTCCTCGATCTTATCCTGAGGCAAGGACCGCCCACATGTTGGGCAGGTTGTATCAATAGATGCGGCCTGCTTGTCGACGTCAATCCATTGCGCCCGAAGATCGTTTATTTGCCGCTCAATGTGCCTCGCCGAATCCTGGCTGCGCTCCGTTTCGCCCTCGGCCTGACGAATTGAGTCTTTATTTGCAGCTTGAAGATTTTTGAGCTTAGCAAGCTCCGACTCCTTCCCCTCGATCTTATCTCTTGTCTCCAAAGCCGCCTTATTGGCTATCTCCAGCAATTCCGCTTCTATCTCAGCTAGGCGCCTCCTTTTAGTTGCCGAAGCTCCTCCATTTAGCAGCGTGACGAGCTGCTGCTGAAGACTATTGATCCGACCTCGGAGGGCCTCCTTGCTCGCCTGGATTTCATCTTTGTTCTCAGCCGGGATTTCCCCTTTTCCGCCCTCGACCTCTGATATCCGCACCGGGATTTTCTCCAGCTCCTCGTTGATCTTGGTTTTCCGGGTCGAAATCACTTTCCGGTGGTCCTCGAGCGTCCGGTTACCTAGTATCTCTGGAAGCTTGGATAGCGCACCATCGGAGGCTATCACGTCGCTGTCGGATATGTCGCCACATACTTCCAGGAGAATCTTGCGCCGCTCCTGCCAGTGCATGACCTCACTGAAATGCCGGGGATTGGTTAGGAGCCGAAAAATCTGCTCGGGGGCTATTGAGGAAACCCTGGCGTCAAATTCTTTTTTCTGAACGGGCACGCCGTCAACGAAATATTGGGTAGAATGACCACTAAAGACTCGATTGGCAGCTCCCCGCGGCTTTTTCCATACCTCGCTCAGCGTCTTCTTGAGCGTAATCGTTTCGTGGTCATCGATCAAAAACGCCGCCTCAACCGAATGTTCAAGTCCATGCAGCGGCTCACCATTGGGGCCCAGGGTTTTAATTTCAAAATTTGCCTGATCCAGGCTGTCCTTGCCGGAAAGCAGCCACAGGAAGGCGTCAAAAATCGTCGATTTCCCCGTGGCGTTGGCTCCGTATATGGATACGTTCTCGCCACCGGCTTCAAGGGTAAACTCTTTGCAGCCCTTGAAGTTCTGGAGCATGATCTTTTCAAGTTTCATGCGATCACCTCCAGGGAGAGCATTAACGAAAGGCTGGATATCGGCTTAACCTCGGTCTTGTGCCGATGAGCCCTTAGCCGCAGTTCCGGGCAAAGCTTATGGAAAGAGTCTTCCATATCCAGGATTTCCGCATCCTCTTCCTCTCGAGTTAGCCCGGTAGCATCCCCTGACTCCCAGGACAAAACGCGGTAAATGCCCAAGGGTAAACCGTTTTTACCATTAGGATTAACCCATTGCTTTCTAGATATTGACATACGGCTCCTTTTCTCTTATCCTTCATAAAGGTCCCCAAGCCCACCCCCTCTCCTTGTTGTGTCGGGAGAGGGGGATTTTTCATTTCAGCGAATTTACTTCGCCATTTTCAGATCAATTCCAATCTCCATCAGCCTCATGAGCTTGCACACCGGAGGACTCGCATATGTCTTCCCCTGCTCCCAGAGCTGCACTGCTCGCTCCGATACGCCAAGAAGTTTGGCAAACGCCCGTGTGCTCATGTGCTTGCTCCGCCTCAATTCACGGATATTTTCGGCAGTGTACATCTCGGTCCTCGAATTCGATACCCTGCTTTTTTGCGAGCTTTCGAGCGCAATTCGCGCACAGCACCGCGATTCATGTGATTTTGGTTGCGCTGTTTCTGCCTCCAAGCCATTTATGCTCAGCCCGGTAAGCCCCTACGCCCCTGCATCCATGGCGCTTGCACCAGCCTCCAGGTATTTTGAGCTTAATCAACTCAAATCCCGAAGCCACATCCTTTTTCTCCTATCGTTCATGGCCCACGTGCCAGTGGTGGCAAAAGGGGCATTTGTATATGCGGAATCTGCTCCCAAATCGAGAATATCTAGCCTCCATTCTCCATTTTGACGCCAGGGCCTCGTGAATGCTCGGCCATGGGATTTTATTCCCGCATTGGCGAGTTTTGGCCCTCCGTCGCGAGCCGCGTCTACTTGCCATGACGCCGCCCTTCCATTTCCCAGTACTCCGCATTTGCACGGCAATCCTCGCACTTCGCAGCCCCCAGGAGACCTATGATGCAGACCCCGATGGCAAATCCGAAAGTCAGCCCAGCGAAAAACACTAATGCCATCATTTTGACTCTCCATCCTTTTTGAGGTTCTCTGTGAAACGCTTCAACCGGCACTCTGGGCATCGGCAATAACGCTCTTGACGATAGGCCACGAATCCCTTTCCGCACTCGGCACACAATCGCACGACTTTCATGCCTTCCTCCTTCCATCCTGCTCCTTGGTGATAGCGTGCTCCGCCAGGAGCCTGAGGGTGGCTTTTATCCGGGGATTGATTTCCGTCCGCCCGGTTCTCCACCGCCACCATGTTACAAGCGACACCCCGGCGGCTCCTGCGGCGGCAACAGGTCCGCCGAGCCTCTTTTCAATGGTTTCAAAATCCAACTTTATGCTCGGTTCCATAAATCCTCCTTGTGCCGAAATACTACATGATGAAAGTTGCCCTGTCAATAAGGATTTCACTCCGAAATAGTTATTGACTCAGCAACTACATTATGCAATACTCCAATCAATATCGATTCCCCTTCTGCCCCGCCCGGCAGACATTGACCACCGGCGGACGCGGTTGGGGTTGGCCGAAAACACAAACCATCACCGTAAACGGAGCGGCGGCCTCCGGGCTTAAAGACGCAACGGCTGTGAAGGGGATGCGATATGCGGAGGAGAATTATGCGCGTTAGATATTGCGGTGAACCGTCAGCAGATTCTGAGTTCAGTTATTGTGTGGTTAGAGACATGGAGCATTGGGGCGTTCTCAGCTACACCATGTACGGGGTCAATTCCTACCTCGCGAGGACCTGCGGGTTTATCGCAGGTCCCACCTGGGCAGACGACATGATACGCAGGGGGCTCTATCCACCGAAAATGAAAGAGAGTGAGGGGCTATAGAATGGATTCCTCCGATGACCTGGATTTTGTCACCTGCAATGCGGCGGTGCTCCGTTCCTGCCTGGAGAGGACCATCTACGCGATTCCATCGGATAAAGACCCTTACAGCGTCGCCGGGCTTTTCTGCCATCCTTCGGAAGGAAACCTGATTTGCTTCGCGGCTACGGATGGGCATCGGCTGGCCTACTCCCAGATGCCCTCCGACGGCATGCAGGCGTTGCAGCTGGGGGAGGGGATCGTCATCCCGCGCAAGGGCGTGCAGGAAATCCGGAAGGTGCTCAAGAAGGAAACCAAGGCGTTTCTGGCGGTGCACGAGAACTGCCTTATCTTGAAGACTCTCGATGCGCTGCTCAAGGTGCAGCTTCTTGACAAGGAGTTTCCCAAGTACCAAGTCATTATATCCGAGGAACGCCCTTTCGGGTTCAACGTCGACAAGAAAGCGTTTCATGCCGCGCTCAAACGCATGGTGAACCCGTCAAGATCAAAATGGCAATATGTGCGGTTCACCATCAAGAGCGGCGTGTTGGAATTCGGATTCGGAGATCTCGGGTTTGATCACTTTGACCGCGGCGTGTACGCGGTTGCTGTGGAGTACGAAGGGAAAGAGTTCGCGGTGGCCTTCAATATCCGCTATGTCCTGGACGCCATCCAGGCCGCGCCCGGTTCACGGGTGCGATTTGAATGGGTGGATGAACGCCACGGAGGGGCATTCATCGGGGTGGATGATCCGTCGTATCTCGCCTTGATTATGCCCGTGGTGGTTGGGCCATTATCATGAAAGGACTGGTGTATAAGGCTTGCACATGACAGCCTTCTATAACGATAACGACAAGGGCTCCATCGCATGGCTTCAGCGCTTGATGGAAGTCGGACTCATACCGGAGGGAAGAATTGACAACCGTTCAATCGCCAATGTGGCGGCAAACGACCTTCAGGGAATGCACCGAGCGCACTTCTTCGCGGGAATCGCGGGATGGGAACTCGCTCTCCAACTTGCCGGATGGCCTGACGACGTTGAGGTCTGGACGGGAAGCTGCCCCTGCCAGCCATTCTCTTGCGCCGGAAAGCGCCTTGGCGACAAAGACGAGCGACATCTGTGGCCTGAATTCAGACGGCTTATTGACGAGTGCAGACCTACAGTCGTGTTTGGAGAGCAGGTTTCGGGAAAGGATGGCCGAATATGGCTCGATGGAATATCGTCTGACTTGGAAACGCTGGGTTTTGGCATCTGGTCGGTCGATACTTGCTCTGCGGGCACGGGCGCCCCGAACATCCGACAAAGGCTATACTGGGTGGCCTGGTCCGAGAGCTGTCGATGGAGAAAAAGGGACGAGAACCGAGGCGGGGGCACTGAACAGGCCGGCGCGATTCATCGATCTGCCAACAGCGGCGATGTTGAGCGGGTGGGCCACTCCAACGAGGATGAATGCCCAGGGCAACGAATATCAAAGGGACTCCAAAGGCAACAAGTGCCTGGCCCTTACCGGACAGGCGCAACTTTCGGGCTGGGTGACCTCATCAAGCAGAGACTGGAAAGATACTCCGGGAATGGCCACGAATGGAATCAATCCGGACGGTTCGGAACGCAAACGCCTGGATCAGCTTCCAAGACAGGCATCCTTGGCTTCTGGTCCGAATACAGGATCATCGAATGCCGGGACGGAAAATGTCGTCGCATACCGATTGAACCCGCTTTTTCCCCTTTGGCTCCAAGGCTACCCGGCCATGTGGCTGCTCTACGGGGAATCGGGAATGCGATAAATGTTCGAGTAGCAGCGGAGTTTATACAAACTTTTATGGATGTGGTGCTATGACTCACGAGGCTCTAGGCAACCCACGATGCAACACCTGCGGAACTCGACTTCTACGATGGGGATGGTACGAGGCGGCCAATGCGCCAGTCAAGTATTGGTACTGCCTGGGATGCGACAAGGCGGGCCGCGCCCCGTACATTCAGGTGAAACCAAACCCAGATTACATCCCGGAGACGTCAGTAAGCGACATTTAGCGTATCGATAAGGGAGGTGGACAATGGCTAAACCATCTTGCAAGCGCGAAGGCGCATGGGTTCACTGGCGCAGCGATCACATGATGTCTCCGTTCGCCCCTAACAAATTCACGAAATGGTCTAAGCGTGAAATGAATAGGGCTAGGCGACGACATGGCAAAAGAAGGTGTATTCCGGAGGATTAGATATGAGCGAATGCATAATCGACGTCGACTATGGAGACGAAGAATTCGACCTGAAAACATCCATGGTCGTTTCGGAAAAGGATAAATGGTGTTGCGAATGCGAGCGAATAATAAGAGCTGGGGAGGAGCATGAGAGGGCGGTGTTCCTGAATTATGGCGATGAAGAAGAGCCATACACAGCCTATGAGTACGCCACATGTGTGCAATGCGTCGAGATTCGAGACGTGTTTTTTGATGGCTTCATCTTTACAGAGTTATGGAGCGATCTTGATAATTCGGATTGTCTGGCGAGAGGAGAGTTCACCATTGCTCAGCTCGATAGGCTAAGCCCGGAAGCTGTGGCGCTTCTTATGGAGTTCATCCCCGCCATGTTTGAGGAATAGGGCGGGATTTTGGCTATAAACACTAATCACGAAAGGAAACGAGAATGTATGTAGCAAGAGACAAAGATGATGTGCTGTGGTTCTACGAAAACGCTCCGGGTCGGGGACTCAACCACTGGCTGGGTACTGGTGATATGATTAAATGGAAGACGTTTATGGGCTCCGACCCCTTCCCGGATCTGGGTTGGACGGACGAGCCGCTGTACATCGATGATCTGACAACGCATCTTCGGTTCATCACCATTCCGGACGCCGAAGATCGCATGCTGGACGTTATCGACACTCTTTTCGATAGCGAACGGGCATTGGCGACCAAGATCTTTCGTTGCATGTTCGATAATCGCCTTGATTTAAAAGGCGCGAAGGAAATAGTCGATGTGATCGACATGGCCTTGAAGGCTAAGGAAGCCCCCTCCCCAAAGGATGACCCCGGCGCGGTCCCTGTGCGGGATTCTTGCAATCTGTGCGCGCCTCCGAACACAAAGGAGATAGCGCGATTGCGCGGAGAGATTATCGGAATGAGGCTATTGCTTGTAGAGGTAGCCTCTGCCATGGATAGCGTTTTGAGCACGATTTGTAGCGAAGATGAGGTTGCCGACGAACAGGTCCAGGCCATGGCAGCACTCATGATCCGAATGGGGTATGCGCGTTAATGCAATAGAGTTAGGTTGGCCTATTAAAAGCGGGGCTTCGAGCCCCGATTAACTCACGAAGGAGAAGACGATGACTGTGAAGGAAAATGAAGTGACCGAAAGCGATATGGTTAGTATTCCCAAGAGGCGTTACCAGGAGTTACTTTACGCCGAAGACGATTTGAACGCCTTGCACCTGGGGGGGCGTGTCTGATTGGGTTTGGTACGACGATTCGCTTGAGGATCACCGAAGTATTCCAAGGTACTAACAGTAAAGCCGGGGGCTGCAGCCCCCGCATTCGTCCTCCCCACGCTAATGCACCACCATCCCCATGACTGGGCCGATCATCCCCGACGATCCACTACCGCCCAGCGTGCAAACACTGTCTCCGTTGGTCACAAATCCGGTCAACGATCCTCTCCCGGAGGCATTTACGGTAATCGCCCCCGTATCGGTGAGCCCCGACAGGTCGAGTGTTCCAAGCGCCCCGGCCAGGATCAGGCTCGCCCCTTCCCTCAAGTTGTATCCGGTGAAGGCATAGTCCCCGAAGCTGTCGTAGGGATGCGCCTTCGTTCCGTTCTGGACGGCTCCCGAGGCGCTGGCGTTGAAATAGAGCTTCTGCACCGCGTATTCGTAGGCCCCGATGTCCGGGATGGTCAAGATAG
>CALFXO010000071.1 GCA_937958025.1 uncultured Syntrophobacteraceae bacterium | reverse complement strand
GGAGGTGGAGCTCGCGAGGAAAGTGGTCTCGATGGTGCCTTCGATGGACATGGTCCGAATGGTCAATTCGGGGACCGAGGCTACGATGAGTGCTATCCGGCTGGCTCGCTGCTTCACGGGACGCAAGAAAATCGTCAAATTCATCGGGGGCTACCACGGCCACGCGGACGCGCTGCTGGCCCAGGCGGGCTCGGGGCTGGCGACGCTCGGCATCCCCGGAAGCCCCGGCGTCCCGGAAGAGATGGTGCGCCATACCGTATCCCTCCCGTATAACAGCATAGAAGCAGTGGAAAAGGCGATGTCGGAGATTGGCGGGGAAACCGCGGCCGTCATCGTCGAACCCGTAGCCGGAAACATGGGCGTTGTCCTCCCCGATCCACGGTTCCTCCCGGAGTTGCGGAGACTCTGCGATCAACATGGCGCGCTGCTTATTTTCGACGAGGTCATAACAGGTTTCCGTCTCTCTCCCGGCGGAGCGCAGCAGCTTTACGGGATAATGCCGGACCTGACCTGCCTCGGAAAGATCATCGGCGGCGGCTTGCCGGTGGGGGCCTACGGCGGGAGACGGGACGTCATGATGCGCATGGCGCCCGCCGGAGACGTGTACCAGGCGGGCACGCTTTCCGGAAATCCGCTCGCGATGAGCGCGGGGCTTGCGATGCTCGATATCCTGAGCGATCAGGGAGTCTATGACGAACTGGAGAAAAAGGCCGTCTATCTCGCAAGCGGCTTGAAAAACGCGGCGGAGGAGGCAGGCGTCCCCGTAACGCTCAACCGCGCGGGCTCCATGAGTTGCGGCTTTTTCACCAATCAGCCCGTCACGGACTTTGCGAGCGCCCAAACATCTGACGTAGCGGCGTACGCGATTTTCTTCCGCGAGATGCTGAGCCAAGGCGTTTACTTCGCCCCCTCGCAGTTCGAGGCGTTCTTCGTGGGCCTCGCCCACCAGAAAGACGATCTGGACTACACCATAGAAGCCGCGCGCAAAGCGTTGGCGAAGGTGAAAGAAAGTCGCGGGTAGCAGTCTCAGATCGCGCGAGAATTAAAAGCCCCTCCCCACTTTCGCGGGGAGGGGCTTTCATGGAGCGCATCAGCTACAGGCGGTAGAGCCTGTCCAGGACATCGACAAAGACCTCACGCGCCTTATCGAACTCTTTTAGGAGCGCTTCCGCTTCTTTCTTTCGGCCGCTCTCGAAGGCGATCACCACCTCCTTGGCAAGTCTGTGGACTTCCTTGTGGCGTTCTCCAACTTCCGCGTATTCGGGCAAAGATCGAAGCTCCACCGTGGATGGCCCGTAGTACCACTTTCCAAACTCGCAGTTGGTGTGCGATCCGGCATCGACGGCGCGCAAGGTCGCCCCGCCCTTCATCATGTTCTCGAGCCGGGCGGACCACATCAGATGCGCCGTCTTGACAGCCCCTATATCGAAACGGGCCTCGCCCACCTTGAACTGTCCAATGAAGCCAGCGAGCTTCGTCGAAAGATCCGCAAGCTCGCGAGAATAGGCGCTCACCTGGCCGCTGGCGGCCGCGATACTTCTTGCCGCGCCATGCACTTCCGCCATATCCTTTGCAACGTCTCCCGAAACGGTGGAAGCCTGTGCAACGTTTTCCGTCACCTCCTGCAGGGCCGTTGAAGATTCGGAAATGTTCCCGGCGATATCCCTCGTTGCGCCGGACTGCTCTTCCGTGGCGGCGGCCACCGAGCGCACCATCTCGTCTATGCCGTCGACGGTTTTCAGGACTTGTCCAATTTCCCGGACCGCCTCGCCAGTAGCCCTGCGGATTTCCGTAATCTCCCTTTTGATCTCCTCGGCCGCATTGGTGGTCTGCATGGAGAGCCCCTTTATTTCATTGGCGACCACCGCGAACCCCTTGCCCGCGTCCCCTGCCCTGGCAGCCTCGATCGTGGCGTTGAGCGCAAGCAGATTTGTCTGGTCCGATATGTTCGTTATGAACTCTATAATCTTGCCTATCTCCTGGGCGGAGCGATTGAGGGCGTCGAGATGAGTGGAAGCGTTTCGCGTCTGCTCCACCATTTCCCCCGTGGCGGCGCGCGTGCTTCCCGTGTTGCTTACAATCTCCTGGACCGTCGCCGTCATCGCCTCGGTGGATTGGGCCACAATGCCCATATTTGTGGAAATCTGCTCGGCAGCCGCCGCGACCGATCGCATGTTCCCGTTCATCTCCTCCGCGGCGGCAGCCACCATGCTGGCCTTTTCCGTGGTGGTCTCCGCCCCTTGCGACATCTGCTGCGAGACGTTCAGCAGGATTTTTGAAGCGCTGGATATAGTCCCGACGCCACCGGAAACGTCCTTGAAAAAGGTCCTCAGTTTTTCGGCCATTAGCTTCAACTGCTGACCAATAACGCCTAATTCGTCGTTACTGTGAAACGAGAGTTCGCGGGTCATATCGCCCCCCGCGACGGCTTGCACCATATCGCCGCAAGTCTTGAGCGGCTTCACTACGCTCGTCATGAGAATGAGCCACATTCCCCCCGAGGCGGCGGCGATCAACAGAAGCGTCCAAAGTATGACGTTCATCTTGGCGCTGGCAACCGCCGCGTTCGCTTCCTTCAGTGAACCTATGATTTCAAACGCGCCGTGCATTTCCCCTTCTTTCCACCCCTCCTTTATCCCGCCCATCGGATCGGTGGAGCCCTTGGGATCTCCATGGCAGTACAGGCACTCCGCCGTCAGCCGTATGGGCCGGAAGTAGCGGATGGCGTCCTTATCCACAACCACCTTTTCCGGGAGCTTGTTCGCGTCCAGTTCCCGGAGCACCGCCAGTTCAAGGTCCGTGGGTTCGTTATTGGGATTTCTTGGGCTCACCTTGGGGGCGCGGAAAACATAACCCGCGGCTTTTGCGTTCTCATTGGCTATCCGCATGGCCGTTACGATGGGCACGGCCGAGATGAGCTTGTCTTTGTCCAGTTGATCGAACGGGACCATGACTCCCGAGCGCAGTTTCCTCGCCATTTCATCCCGTGCGGCCTCGGCCATGAGGGCGACCGCCTTGCTTTTGCTGAGTATGGCTTCGTTGGCTCCCGTTCGGATGTCATTGACGCGCTCGCTGGCAAGGATCACCGCAATCAGCAGCAAACTGGAGATGCCAGTAAAGAGGACCTTCCACTTAATGCTCACGTCACGCAGTTTCACGTCGTCCCCCAAGTCCCAAGATGTTGAAAAAGCTGGCCATGGCGCATTATCAGCATCGTAGCGGCACGGCGATCCAAACCATTAAGTATTTCATCTAGTTGTTCAAACGAATGGATAAGAACCGTCCAATAATTCAAATAAACCAACGCTTGCCGTACATTTTCAAATGCTTCCAAAGATGGGGTCATAGGTTTGACGCGAGTCGAACCAAACTCACTATAGCCAAAAATTCCGAATGCTAATGCATTCAATCGCCGCACAGCAATGGCATTCCATGTCTGCACGGTTTATTTCTCTTTGGAATTATTACCCGGCGTCCGTCAATTCATGGACGCCCGCCCCCCCGGCTCGCAGCTTCAGGAAACGGCATCGGCCGCATGGCACTATTCATGCAAAATCCATGGCAAAACACCCGGGCAAACTTCTGAGCCCAAGACAAGCAATCAAACATTTTTCCATGCAAACAGGGGGTTTAAAATGACTTTCAGCCATTTGAAGATCGGGACGCGGCAAGCCATAGGCTCCGGAGTTATGCTGGTTATCCTGCTGCTCACCGTCGGGGTCGGATTCATGAAAATCATGAACCTTTCCACCGACTTGGAAAAACTGAGCAAAGACAGGGCGCCCAAGATCGTGCTGATTGGCCGGCTTTCCGACTGCTATCACACCACTACGAGAACCCTTCGCAACACCATGCTGACCTACGACGTAAACCTCACCAAGCAGGAAAAAGAAAGATACGATAAGGCGACCGCGCAAATGGAAGAGACGATCAAGGCGCTCGACGCCATGACATTTAACGCCGAAGCAAAAGAAACCTTCGACAGGATCAAGTCGGGGCTGGCCGCCATCAAACCCGTCAGCGACAAAGCACTGGCTCTGTCGTTAGACAACCGAAACGACGAAGCCGCGCAAGTCCTTTTTAACGACATCGCCCCTATCCAAACGGACATGCTGAAAAACATTGACGCACTGGTGCAAAGCGTCAGTGAGAGGATTACCAATGAAAGCGCATCCGCACTGAAGAATGCGGAGAACGCGCAATTCCTCATTCTCATCATCGGAACAGGCGGACTTTTCTTCGGGATCGTCTCCGCGGTCATTATCTCCCTGAGCATCACCAGACCCATACGAAGGGCGGTCACGGGCCTCACCGATTCTTCAGAACAGGTCGCATCGGCGTCAGGACAGGTCGCATCATCGAGCCAGCTGCTCGCGGAGGGTTCCGCGGAGCAGGCGGCGTCCCTCGAAGAGACGACCTCCTCGTTGGAGGAGATGGCTTCCATGACCAGACAGAACGCCGATAACGCCAAGAGCGCCAATCAGCTCATGACGGAGGCCGGGACGGTCGTGACCGAGGCGAACAAGTCGATGTCGAGCCTCACCGCATCCATGGAAGAAATCTCCAAGGCGAGTGAAGACACTCAGAAGATCATCAAGACGATCGACGAGATAGCATTCCAGACGAACCTGCTCGCCCTCAACGCCGCCGTGGAGGCTGCCCGTGCAGGGGAAGCAGGAGCAGGATTCGCGGTGGTGGCGGATGAAGTCAGGAACCTCGCACTGCGGGCGGCGGAAGCCGCCAAAAACACAGCGGGTCTGATCGAAGCCACCGTAAAAAAGGTGCGGGAAGGCTCCGAACTCGTCACCAAGACAAATGGAGACTTCAAGGTGGTTTCGCAAACGGTGACGAAGTCTGCGGAGTTGATCGGTGAAATCACCGCCGCCTCACAGGAGCAGACCCTTGGAATAGACCAGATCAACAAGGCCGCTTCGGAAATGGACAAGGTGACGCAGCGCAGTTCCGCCAACGCGGAAGAACTGGCCGCCGCGTCCGAGGAGATGAGCGCCCAGGCGCAACAGATGCGGGAGTTTGTGATGGACCTCGCCAAACTGGCGGGCGGCGTCGAAACGGGCCGCATCGCGAAAGCCCCTCCGGAGCAGGAGGGACGAACACAAATGAAATTTGTGCACACCGCTTCCGTCAAACCCGCTACAAAAACCATCCAGCACGGAAAACAAGCCGGAAGCAGGCGGCCGATGCTTCCAGCCGGGGATGCATACGACGATTTCTAAAGGCCTCCACTTCCCGTGCGCTTATGCCCGTTAAGGGTTGAATATGTGATCCGGGGAGTCCATCTCCTTGTAGGAGCGGCGTCCTGCCGCGACATTGCGCCGGTCGAGGCATAATGCCGTTCCTACGGAAACACAATTTTCAATCCGCAACAACGAGTATATGTGGAAGCAGCCCGCGAACGGTCGCCAAAAGGCGATGAAATCAACGCTCTCCGAGTTCAAAGGAACCCTGGCGTGGCGAACATTAATTGCTTTTTGTGAACATCCGTAACGCTCCATAATAGACGGACCTTCCCTTGACAAAGCCGATTGAGCAAGCCGCTCTCTTCCACCATCGCACATCGCAGCCGCCTCAAGTCAACTATTTATTCCAACCGTAGCAAATCATTAATAGAAATATAATTTTCAGAATAGCCCTTTACAGGCATGGCCCATGCATGATACAGTAGCAAATGAAAGATAATTCTTTAAATTAACTAGGTATTTTAAAATTTTGAATATCTGTGACATTAGACTCGTAAGAATGGATAAGGACTGGCAAAAGATATGATGGAGGGCGTCGGATTTCGCAGAAGCCTCACTCGCGGAATATTGCTGACCTTCGCGCTGGTTCTATCGGCTTTGCTTGGCGTTGCAATGTGGCGAGGCGGAGAGCGCAGGGAGCCCCAAGCAAACGCTCCGGCAGGCAACGCCTTTGAAGCCGACATGAAACTCATGGACATGGAATACACGGAAATGGAGCGGGGCCAGAAGCTTTGGACGATCAACGCGTCGGAGGCGAAATTTTTCGAGAAAGAACAGAAGACGCTCCTTTCCACCGTGCACTTGACCTTTTACTCCCGCGACAACAATGAACTGCACCTCGAGAGCGACGAGGGCATTCTGTACGCCGGGGCTAAAGATATCGAACTTTGGGGGAATGTTCACGCCACTACGCCGCAAGGGTATACGCTCGTCACAGAACGCGCGTTTTATAATCATGCGGAGAAAACCGTGTCGTCCGAAACCCCGGTTCATATCGCGGGTCCGGACCTGACGCTCACAGGCGACCAGTGGCGGTATCTGATCTCGGAGCAAAGAGCCTTTATTGAGGGGCATGTGGAAGCGACCCTTGTCATCCCCCCCATGGAGCCTCCAGCTACACAGTCCGGATCGGCGGCGAGCGCAAGCCCCGTCGTCCGTCCAATGGGCGCGCCGTCTCCGGGCAATAAGGCAAATCGAGCTAATCAATCGCATTGATGAGGGGTGTATGAGAATATCGCAAGAGGTTCATTTCCGGCATGCGCTGTCTGCATTATCCTGCGTATTCCTGCTGACAGTGCTCCTCGCGTTCCCGGTTCAGGCC
The DNA here is from genome assembly GCA_937958025.1 of uncultured Syntrophobacteraceae bacterium. Taxonomy (GTDB): domain Bacteria; phylum Desulfobacterota; class Syntrophobacteria; order Syntrophobacterales; family Syntrophobacteraceae; genus CALFXO01. The sequence continues at coordinate 19,211 of CALFXO010000071.1, read as the reverse complement.
GAATCGACCGCACAGCCGGGCCCAGCGGCGGATTCCACTGCCAAAGCCTTGGGTGTTGCAAAGAGCAACGCGCCCCTCAATATCTCAAGCGACCGGCTGGAAGTGGACCAGAAGGACAAGACGATCCTCTTTGAAGGGCACGTGGTGGTGGTGCAGGAAGACATGACGATCACGGGAAAGCGGATGAAGGTCTTTCAGGTGACGGATGCCAAGGGGGCCGGATCGACGTCTTCTGAAATGGCCAATAAAATCGATCGCATCGAAATCGAAGGGGATGTCAGGATTTCTCAACAGGACAAGGTGGCGACGTCCGACAAAGCCATATACTATCACCGTGAGCAGAAGATCGTTTTAATTGGTTCTCCTCAGGTGACACAGGGCCAGGATTCCGTGAAGGGCCGTTTGATAACCCTCTATCTGGCGGAGGACAGAAGCGTGGTGGAGGGAGGCGAAGCGACTCCCGTGCAGGCGGTCATCCACCCCGACAAGGAGAACGGCCCTGGACGCCCAAAAACCAAATAGCCCTGCGAGCGCTGAACCCAAGCAGAGAAGGCGGCTGATCGTCCGGGATCTGGTCAAGACCTACAAGAAGCGCCGCGTGGTCGACAACGTCGGGATGGAAGTGAGCCAGGGCCAGATCGTCGGACTCCTTGGTCCAAACGGCGCGGGGAAATCGACGACGTTTTACAGCATCATCGGGATCATCCGGCCCGATTCCGGCGCGGTGTATCTCGACGAGACAAATATCGTGGATCACCCCATGTATCTGCGGGCGAGGATAGGGATCACCTATCTGCCGCAGGAGCCTTCCGTCTTCAGGAAGCTGACGGTGGAAGAAAATATCATGGCCATCCTGGAGACGCTGAATCTGGGCAAGCAAGAAAGACGCCTGAGGCTCGAAGAACTGCTCGCGGACCTCAATATCACGCATATAAAGAAGAACCGGGGAGACCGCCTCTCGGGCGGGGAGAGACGTCGAGTGGAGATCGCGAGGGCGCTGGTGACGCAACCGAGCTTTATCCTTCTCGATGAACCATTTGCGGGCATAGATCCCCTCGCAGTCATAGAGATCCAGGGGCTCATCCGCTCCCTGAAAGATAAGGGAATCGGCGTGCTCATTTCGGACCATAACGTCCGTGAAACCTTGAAAGTGTGCGACTGGGCTTACATCATGCACCAGGGAAAGATCCTGGAAGCGGGAAGCCCCGTGGACATAGCTCAAAGCGACTTGGCGCGAAAGACTTACCTGGGCGATCAATTCAGTTTGTAACACAGCAGGGAAATGTAATGGCGCTCGAACTAAAGCAACAGTTAAAGCTCTCGCAACAACTGATAATGACGCCTCAGTTGCAACAGGCGATCAAGCTCCTCCAACTTTCCCGGCTGGAGCTTCTGCAAACCATCCAGCAGGAGCTTGAAATAAATCCTTTACTCGAGGAAGTAGAATCCCAGGAGATAGAGGAAGTCGAGACCCCGGAAGGAGCGACTGAGGACGCCTACGAGGAAGTCGAGATTTCAGAGAAGATGCGGGATGACTTCGACTGGGAAACTTACCTCGACGACTACAGCACCGGAACGCCGGTGCTTGTCGAATCGGACCCCGGCAAGGAATATCCCTCTTTCGATCAGAGGCTGACCAAGCCAGCGTCCCTTGAAGACCACCTGCTGTGGCAACTGCGCCTCTCGGACGTCACCGACGAAGAAAAGGAAATCGGCGGCGTTATCATAGGAAATCTCAACACCGATGGCTATTTGGAAGCGTCTCTCGATGAGATCGCCGAGATGGCGGAGGTCGACAAGGAAGCGGTCGCTTCCGTGCTCGCAAAGGTGCAGGTCCTCGATCCGATCGGGGTTGCCGCCAGGGACTTGAGGGAATGCCTGTTGATACAGGCAAGAAGCATCACCCCGCAGGATGATCTGGCGATCGAGATCATCGACAAGCATCTTCATTACCTGGAGAGCAAGAACTATGCAGCTCTGGTGCGGACTCTGAAGAGAAAGCCCGAGGAAGTAAAAGCCGCCATAAACGTCATCCTGAGCCTCGATCCCAGACCGGGAAGCGCCTACAACGAAGACTCCGTCCAGTACATCAATCCAGACATATTCATTTTCAAAATGGAAGACGAGTTCGTCATTTTCCTCAATGAGGACGGCATGCCCAAGTTGCGAGTCAGTTCCTATTACAAGGACGCCCTTGGGAAGGAGTCCGGGGAGGCTAATGAGACCAAAGATTACATTCAGAATAAGCTGCGCTCGGCGGCATGGCTCATTAAGAGCATCCACCAGAGACAGCGCACGCTCTACAAGGTGGCGGAAAGCATAGTCAAGCTCCAGCACGAATTTTTCGAGAAGGGCGTCGCTTACCTCCGCCCAATGGTGCTGCGGGACGTGGCCGAGGACGTTGAGATGCATGAATCGACCATCAGCCGAGTCACGGCAAACAAGTATATGCATACTCCCCACGGGATTTTTGAGTTGAAATATTTCTTTAACAGCTCCATAAATAGCGTGGTGGGCGAGGCCATCGCTTCCGAGAGCGTTAAGGAGCGAATTCGCCAGATCGTCAAGGAGGAGGACGCAAAAAAACCATACAGCGATAACGAGATAGTCGATATATTGGAGAAAGAAAACATACAGATCGCACGGCGCACCGTGGCGAAGTATCGAGAAATGCTGGGCATATTACCATCCAGCAAGCGAAAGCGAGCCTCCTGGGGAGCGTAAGCGGAAGAAAATTCCGTCGGCTTCCGGGGTGGACGCTGTATTGCCGTAGCCGGAAAGACGCTTGGGTCTGCATTTTACCGGGGGCTGGGGGTGCGTCCCGCGCCGCCCTCTCGTGTTGCCTGCACATTGACTACTATTGGACAGAAAAAGGTGGAGGATCTTAACTATGCAAATTAATGTAACCTTTCGTCACATTGAGCCTTCGGCTGCCCTTAGAAGCTATGCTGAAGAAAAAATCGCCCGGGCCAGGAAGCATCTGGAAGAACCCGTCGAAGCCCATGTGACTCTCAAGGTCGAGAAATTCAGGCATATCGCCGAAGTCACGATCGACGCCAACGGCGCCATTATCAACGGAGCCGAAGAGACCGACGATATGTACTCCGCCATCGATCTGGTTGCAGACAACATAGAAAACCAAATCAGGAAGAGCAAGGAAAAACAGCGAGATAGGAAATCGAGCGGTTCCAGAAAGGGGTTCGGTCCTGTCGCTGCGGGGCCCGACGCCGGCGAGCCCGAGGAAGAGGGCGAACCCCAGATTGTTAGGTCGGAGCGCTACTATGCTAAACCGATGGACCTCGACGAGGCGGTGATGCAGCTCAAGCTTTCGACGGACGAATTCATTGTTTTCACCAACCGGAGCACCAACCGCATCAATGTGTTGTACCGTCGCAAGGATGGGCGCTACGGGCTCATAGAGCCTCTTGCATGACAAGGGTGAAGCTACTGCGGGTGACCGCGTGCGCCTTTTGAACGCATTTTCGTCATTCCCGCTTGAGCGGCGGCGTCCAGACCGGCGAAGCCGGATAGGACCGCCGCTTTCGCAGGGGTGACGCCCAGGGGGGCCGTTCGAGATTCTGAGTGAATTTAAGCTCGTGGCTCTCTCTTTCTGACTGTTGATACTCCCCGGTGGCGGACCCGTGCGGATGATTCCACTACGAGAGATCAGGAGGAACAAAAGGGTTTGTGATGAAAATTCTTGATATACTTGCGAAAGAGGCGATTGTCACCGAACTCCGAGGTAAGACGAAAAAAGAAGTCCTGGAAGAGTTGACAGATGCACTGCTGGAGAACAAACCGCAGCTGGACCGGAGCCGGCTGATAGAAATCCTCATGGAGCGCGAGCGTCTGGGCAGCACCGGCATTGGCGAGGGGATCGCCATTCCACACGGAAAGCTGGAAGACCTGGACCAACTGGCGCTGTCCTTTGGACGCTCCACCCAAGGGGTGGACTTTGAATCCATGGACGGGAAACCCGTTCACCTTTTTTTCCTGCTGGTCGCCCCTGAAAATTGTGCGGGAATCCATCTGAGGGCGCTCGCCAAAATCGCCAGGCTTCTCAAAAACAACGCGGTTCGCAAACGCCTGGGATCGGTTGGCAGCCGTGACGAAATATATTCCGTGATCCAGCAAGAAGACGAGCATTTCTGAGCGCGGGGAGTCCTTCTCCGCCGCCAGAGAAAAGTCCGCTGAGCCGTCGGGTCCGCTCAACTCATGGGGCCAGTTGACTCATTCCCTCACCACGCCACGCCCCTCCCGCCGGAGGGGGCTGTCCGAGGGGCTGTCTGAATGGCCGGATTCCGCTGCAGCAACGAAGGCCCCCAATTTCCCGGCCGACTTCCTGACCTTTGGATGCGACCTTGAATACACCGATGCCAGAAAGAAAGATCCATGTCGTTGTCGTCACAGGGCTCTCGGGCTCGGGGAAAAGCACCGCGATCAAGGCATTCGAGGACATTGGATGCTTTTGCATCGACAACCTCCCGGTGCCTCTCCTGCCGGACCTGCTTTCGCTCTGCGAAAGGGACATGCCGGACGTCATGAGGATCGCCCTAGGAATCGACATCCGCGAGCGATCCTTCCTCAAGGACTATGACACCATTTTCGAGTCCTTGGAAGGTCCGAAACACCGCCTCGAGATCATATTCCTGGATGCGGCTACGGAGGTCCTGCAGAGGCGTTATAGCCAGACTCGGCGTCTGCACCCGATGGCGGATGCATCCACGCCGAGCATCCTCGAGGCCATCCACCAGGAGCGCAGGCAACTGCAAGCGCTGAGAAATCGGGCGACGCGCATCATCGACACGAGCAATTTGTCCGTCCACCAGCTGAAGTCGATGATTACGCGCTCCTTCTCCTGGATCAGTGAAGAGGAGCAACTGAGCGTCCAGGTGCTTTCCTTCGGATTCAAGCACGGGTTGCCGTTCGAGGCGGACCTCGTGATGGACGTAAGGTTTCTCCCAAACCCTTATTTCGTGGAAGAACTGAAGGCCATGGATGGGTGCGCCACGGACGTCCGGGATTGGGTGCTGCAATGGCCGTCCACCAGGGAGTTCGTGGACGACTATCTGGGGCTCCTTCTGAAGCTTCTCCCCAACTACATTAACGAGGGCAAAAGGTATCTCACAATTGCGATCGGATGCACTGGCGGTAAACACCGATCTGTCGTGATTACGGAGAAAATAGCGGAAGGCCTTAAGTCAAGCGGCTATTGCGTGAACACATTCCACCGCGACATCCACATGGAATAAGAAGGGGGCCCAGTGGCGCAGGAGAATCAGGACGCGATTGGAGTCATTGTGGCTTCCCACTGTGGGGTGGCCGACGAAATGCTGCGGGCGACCGAACTCATTGTGGGTCGCCTCGACGGATTTAAAGCTATATCCATCCAGCCGCAGGTCCCGATGGACGACACCATCCGAAAGTTTCAAGAGGCGCTCAAAGAAGTGGACCGCGGCAAGGGCGTCCTCATCCTCACCGACCTTTTCGGCGGCACCCCTGCCAACATCGGTCTGTCCTTTCTCAGTCCGAAGGTTGAGGTGGTGTTCGGATTCAACCTCCCCATGCTGATCAAGCTGACGAGCTGTCGCACGGACTGCACCCTTGAGCAAGCGGCCCAGACCGCCAAGGAATACGGACGCCGCCACATTTCCGTGGCGGGAGAATCGCTTTCCAAGGATGTAAAATAACCCGCATTGCAGCCTACCGGAGCCCCGTTGCATTCTCTTCCCATCCCGAATCGAAGAAATCCTGCGACTCCTTTTCCCGCCGGGGCGTCCGCCCATGCTTTTATAGATGGATGGAGCGTCGCATGAGATGTATAATTAAAAGATTGGCGACGCACACATCCTGTCCACGGGGACGATCGCTTTTCCACGCAGACGCGGATATTCCGTCCGTCCGGTGGTAAGCGTGCTTTAACCGCACAATGGGAATGGACGCACGATGGTCGAAATCACGCCGATGCGTGTAGAGGATCTGCCCGCCGTCCTGGAAATAGAACGGTGCAGTCATGTGGAGCCCTGGGGACAAGGCTTTTTCGAGGAAGAGATGGACAGAAGTCAGTCCTTCCTCTTGGCGGCCAGGTCGTCCAAAAACAGCGGCGACGTCTTGGGATACATTTGCTTCTGGAAAGTGGTCGATGAAATCCACATCCTCAACCTCGCCGTGCACGTGGCTTCCAGACGGCAGGGAGTCGGGCGCGCACTGATGCTCGAAGCCCTCGCCATGGGTTACGACCGCAGCGCAAGGGTGGCCCTCCTCGAAGTGCGCCGGGGAAACACCGCCGCTCAGAATCTGTACCTAAGCCTTGGATTCCAACCTACCGGCCAACGGCCCAACTACTACCGTGAAATGCACGAGCCCGCCATCCTCATGGAGCTGGAAATGGATCATCATTGGAAGATGCAGTGGCTGAACAATCCTAATGGCGCCCCAAAAGCAGGGAGGTGAGGAAATGAGCGATTCCAAGTCGTACAAGGAAATGCAATCGGACGCCCTGACAAAGAATATGGCCATAACCCGCCGCGAAGCCATTGAAATAGCGCCTCTTTTCCAGGCGCTCCAGGACGCGGTGAAGGGCTATGCGGGGAAGGAGCGAAAAGCTGCGGAACTGCTGGGTGAGTACCACCACCCTTACAGAAACTGGGAGTTCATCGTCCAGGAGACATGGCAATATGCTATTTCCAACATGAGGCTCTACCGTTCCCACCCGCTCAACGGCCTCATCATCCATCTGCTCGCCATGCTCTTCCTGGAAGCGTTGGAGAGGTCCGAGCGGCCCGAAGTCAGGGGAATGGCCGCTGACAACCTTGTCGCTTTTTTCATGAAGTTGATCGACGAAATGCCCGAGGAGATGAGCCGTCCGATTCCAGAAGGATTTTCTTTCGAGGACGTAGCCCACAACCCGGAAACCATCACCTCGAGCCACAGCGGCATCCTGCGCTTTTACTTCATAGAACTGACCAAGCTGCCGGAAAGGTCCTTTGAATGCCTCTTGAAGGGCTTCCACCAACCCAAGAAACTTGCCGTGAAGCTCCTGAAGCTCTGGCCCGACGCCGAATCTTTCACGGAGCTTCGGGCCTTGTTGAGCGCCATTTTCTACACGACATACACCTTCTGGATGGACAAAGAAGATCCCTGCCGCTGGATAGAGGAAAAATCGCGCCACGTGCTCGAGACAGAGTCCGTGGAGCGCGTTTGCACGCTCTACGAACCCCTGTCGAACAGCCATCACCGCGCCCAGAGGCAAATCCTGACGGAGGAAATCGACTGGGAGAAAGACCACCGCGCGGCAGTCGAACGCATCGTGAAGCTTCCCGATTACAGGGAAATTGTGCACCTCTACCACGTGCTTCCGGATGAACTCAAGAGTGAAGCCGAACTACCCGACGCAGGGCGCCTCAGCATGCTGATGCGTTTCAAGATCATGGAGACCAAGGGGCTCGAGGGCATCCACGAGGAAACGCTGCGGGAAATCAATTACGATCTCTCAAAGCTTATTCGCCAGGAATCCGCCGAAAGCCTCAAGGCTTTCCTGGAGCGGGTTTTCGATGTTCTTTCCGGGTGCATGCGCAACTACCCCGAAGGAGCGCTCCAGTGCATCCGCACGATAGGCCTTGAAGTGCTCGGCAGCCAGGACCAGCACCTGATCGACCTTTTCATCCGCCGCATCATCAAGATGGGATTCCAGACGCCCCAACTGGGCGGCGTAAGCGAGCACTGGCAGGTCCGCGTCAATCCCGCTCACCTGACAAATATACGCATCTGGCTGGAGTTTATTAAGAAAGACCCCAAACAGACCAAGAAGCTGCTTTCCGCTCTCATCATCTACCTCACCATTGGAGGAGTATACATCAGGGACACGGACCTCTTTCAAAAGGACGTGAGCCAGCTATTGCACGCCCCAATCCGTCCCGTATACAACCTCGTGAAGCAGCTCGCCAAACTTTTCCCCATTTATTTCAACCAGATTGGGGCGGAGGGACAACTTCGGGCCGTTTCCACCGACGTGGACGAACTCACTGCCCGCAAGGACCGCCTCATCCACTTCCTGCGCAAGCAAAGCCACGTGGAAGGCAACAACCGCATCGTCGATTTTATCGAAGCCATTACGGATTTCTGGCGCACTCTCGATAAAACCCGTCTCCAGAATTTCGTGCCCCAGGAAGTCTACAGGGACATAGAGGCTTCGGGCCCATTCATCGACGACATTCATTGCATTTTCGGACAGCTTTTCCAGCAGACGGAAATTCGCCACACGGAAGACCTTCTGGAAGTGTCGGAAGCGGAGTTGCAGCAGCTCATCAACAACACACCGGACGCATCGGAGCGGGAGAAGCAGCGAGCTTTTCTCTTTGTGCGGTTCTACCAGCTGCTGCACGAGAAATACGCCTTGAGCTTCAAAGACATCGAAGTGCATCTCCAACAAGCCATGGGATTGGGCCTACCCGATCCAGAATCGTTGCTGGCGGCGCTCAAGTCCGACGACTCAGCGAAAAAACTGGACGCAATCCTCGACTACCTCCTCGAACTCAAGGAGATAATCATTACCCCCAGCGAGATGCACTATGTCGAAAACATCTACCACAAGCGGCATATCGCGGTGGATATCCCTTCGATGTATGGGTCGTACAACGAGCAGAAGTTCGACGCCCTGGGGCTCACCTTCCGGCTGGAAAGCCTGGCCAACCTGCTTTTCGAGGAGATCATCTATTCATTTAGCCTGAGTTTTATAACACTCTCCACATTTTTCAGGATTGCCAAATTTCTGCCCCTTTTCTTGAAGGCTCTCGCCATTGACGGGATAACGTCGAGCCGGCTGAACGGGCAGGCGGAGTTGTTCACAAAGACGCTTGAAATACGCAGGTTTTCCCATTCCCAATACATAGACGTATTCCGCGGTTTTTCCGAAGTCATCAAACAGGTGATCCAAACGCACTACAACGCCGCCCACGAGGGCAACCTGGACCTGATCCTTGGGAGCATCGACAACGCCAACCTCCAACCGCGCTTCCGCCGCGAGGGATGCGACGAGAACACCATGGAGAGCTGGCACCGCGTTTCGGAGAGCTTTCTGCGGGACCTGGTTGCGAGAACGTTCGGCCTCCAGTATTTCGATCACTTCATAACCAGCATCATGACCACTCTGGCGGCCCAGCAGGAATTGCTGAGCACGGAGAAACTGGACCTTCTCTTAAGCTATGATCCGAACAAGACTATCTCCAGCATCCACGAGCCAAACCCCATGACCCACGATCTGGTGCACCTGGGGAACAAAGGGCTCAATTTGGTCCAGCTCCACGAGCTAGAGGTGAACGTGCCGCCCGGGTTCGTCATCACAACGGAGTACTTCCGCTGCCGCAGCATCCTGGAAAGCTTTCATCAGGCCAACGAGGACTTCCAGGAGAGGGTCATGGATCAGCTCAGGAAGCTGGAAGGGATCACGGGCCGGGGTTTCGGCAGCGCAACCAACTCGCTCCTCGTATCGGTCCGGAGCGGCTCAGCCGTCTCCATGCCCGGCATGATGAACAGCTTCTTGAATGTCGGCATCAATGAGGAGATCGTCGAGGGGCTCCTCACCCAGACAAAGCAGGCGTGGTTCGCCTGGGACAACTACCGGCGGTTCCTCCAGTCCTGGGGCATGTCCTTCGGAATGCAGCGCGACCATTTCGACGACATCATGAATTACTTCAAGAAAAAGTTCGGGCGCAGCGTGAAGCGGGAATTCCTGCCCGACGAAATACGCTGCGTTGCATCCTCCTACAAGGACGCCATCAAATCGGCGAACGTCGATTTTTCAGACGACCCCAGGGAGCAGCTTTTCACGGCCATTCGGCAGGTGAAAGCGTCCTGGTTTTCCCCTAAGGCCGAGACCTACAGGAACATCATGGGACTCTCGGAAAACTGGGGCACCGCGGTGACCATCCAGGCCATGGTGTACGGCAACTTCAATGTCAATTCGGGGGCCGGGGTGATGTTCACGCACAACCCATGGACGTCCGAAGACCAGGTCTATCCCAATGGCGATTTCACCATGGGAAATCAGGGTGAAGACGTCGTCGGCGGACTGGTGAAGACGCTTCCCCTCTCCGAAAAGCAGCGGATAGGCCAGAGCGGGTCGGGAAACGAGTATTCGCTGGAATCCAGGTTCCCGAAAGTTTACAAGGGCCTGGTTGACGTCGCGGAAAAGCTCATTTACAAATATAATTGGAGTCCGCAGGAAATCGAATTCACCTTCCAGGGCGAGGAGGAAAGCGACCTCTTCATCCTCCAATCACGTAACATGGGTCCCCGCATACGGCAGGTGCTCCCGGTTTTCAAGCCTTCGGACGAATTGAAGAGCGCATATCTCGGCAATGGGGTCGGGGTGAGTGGCGGGGCGCTGTGCGGGAAAGTGGCGTTCGACCTGGAATCCATTCAACGCCTGCGCAAGGAGCACCCCGACGACTCCATAGTCCTTCTTCGCTCCGACACGGTGCCCGATGATATCCGGGAGATCTCCATTACGGACGGCATCCTGACTGGCAAGGGGGGCGCGACGTCCCACGCGGCCATCGTCGCCCACAAGATCGGCAAGACATGCGTGGTCGGATTTAGTAAAATGAAACTTTGGGAATCGGACCGGAAATGCGTCATCAATGGGGTGACCCTCCACACAGGCGACGTCATAGGGATTGACGGGCGAAGCGGCGCTGTCTATCTTGGTTGCCACGAGATGCAAGAACTGAACGTTGTGGAGTGATCCGCACTTTCTTAACCCTTGGACGCAATTCAAATCAAACAAGGAGGTTTGCAATGTCCGCTTCGGAAGGAGCTACGCCGATGAAGCTGGGAATCAATGGCCTGGGGAGGATAGCCAAGCTCTCCATATGGCGTCATGTCGAACAACGCTTTTTTTCCGAACTCGTGGTCAACATCGGACGCGAGGTCGGCGGCTCGATCGAAGACATCGCTCACTTCATTGAGAACGACTCCACCTACGGCTCCTTGCACACCTATATTTATGGCTGCCGCGCGGAAAGAGTCATAGAGGAGCTGGATGAGGCCGCCGGCTCCATGCGCATCAACGGAATCAAAACGACCTTCCTTCGCAAGAACCGCAACCCGTCGCAAATCGGCTGGCGAGACCACAAGGTCGAGCTGGTGGTGGACGCGACCGGCGCGTTCCTCGATCCCACCGCGCCCGAAGACGATCCCAAAGGATCTCTCCGCGGCCACATGGCTTCAGGGGCAAAGAAGGTGGTCGTCTCCGCTCCGTTCAAGATTAAGGACAAAAGCAAGGAAATGCCCCCGGACGCCGTAACGACCGTCATGGGGATCAACGACGCCGACTACGACCCGGCGCGGCACACGTTCATCTCCAACGCATCGTGCACCACGACGTGCCTTGCCTACATGATAAAGCCCCTGATGGACTACTTCGGCCAGGAAAGAATCCTCTCGGCGTCCATGGCGACGGTGCACGCGGCAACGAGTTCTCAGCAGGTGCTCGACCGGGCGCCGAAGGCGAAGGCCACGGACCTCAGGAAGAACCGCTCCGCCTTCAACAACATCATCCTGACGACGACCGGGGCTGCCAAGGCGCTTGCCCTCGTCATCCCGGAGATGAAAAGCATCGGCTTCATCGCGGAATCCGTCCGCGTCCCGACCACCACCGGATCTCTTATCATCTTGATGGTCCTCCTTCAGGACGACAGCATGAAGAAGCCCATCAACCGAGAAGCGATAAACGGAATATACAAGAAGGCTACGGAGCTCTTCCCCAAGGGCTACCTCCTGTTCACCGAGAAGCAAAACGTTTCCTCGGACATCATCGGGACCCCGAGGGCCGCCGCAACCATCGAGGGGCACGAAACCCACACCCGCACGGCCGCTGTTCGACTCGATCTGGAGAGGGTGATCGCCGCCATGCCGTCAGCGCTTCCGGGGGAAGGCCCTATCACCATCTCGCGAGGCGACTCCACCCCCGAAGCCGCCAAGGGGTTGATCGAATCCCTGCGGGGCAAAAGCCTCTCCGTGCCCGTGACCCAGGCGGTCATCTATGGCTGGTACGACAACGAACTGGGGAGCTATACGAACATGCTTGGAGACCGCACCGTGAGCATTGCGCAGCAGCTAATGTAGCCACCCGGAGCCGCGCCCGTGGAGGCGCGGCTTCACCCGCCGAAAGCCTGGACGAAAGGAGATTCGATGAGCATCAAGGTCACATGGTACAGCCACGCCTGCATTTCCATTGAAACCAATGGGACGACGCTCCTTGTCGACCCCTTTCTCAGCGGCAACCCCCTGGCGCCGATTCAACCGGATCAGGCGGCGGCGGACTTCATATTTGTCTCCCACGGCCACGGCGACCACGTCGGAGACGCCGTCGCCATCGCAAAGCGCACCAAGGCGACTGTCGTCTCCAACTTTGAAATCTACAACTGGCTGACGGCCCAGGGGGTGGAAAGAGCGCATCCGCAGCACATCGGCGGGGGATTCGACTACCCGTGGGGCAGGGTCAAGCTGACCATAGCCCACCACGGGTCAGCCCTCCCCGACGGATCGTACGGTGGAAATCCCTGCGGCTTTCTCTTCTACGTCCAGGGGCGGAAGATTTACCATGCGTGCGACACGGGCCTTTTCTACGACATGAAGCTCATAGGGGAGGAAGGCATCGATCTCGCCATCCTGCCCATCGGAGACAATTTCACCATGGGGCCCGACGACGCCTTGCGGGCGGTGAAGCTGATCGAGCCCAAGCAGGTGATTCCAATCCATTACAACACCTTCGACCTGATCCGTCAGAATCCAGTGGGTTGGAAGGAGCGGGTCGAGCGAGAAACATCCGCCAGCGTGGCGTTGATGAAGCCTGGCGAGTCCATCGACCTTCCATAACCTCGTCAGCCTGAAGCGGGGCGGAAACATGCTCAATGGCATTAACCCCGCTTCTTTCTCCAGACAACCAATGGAACCTTCCCGACACCGCATGAAAACGAACCGTATCCAATTCTTTTAGTCACTATTAGCCAGCGGATCGCACGCCCTCGTCCCGGTTTATGCAAGGGTGCGCCGCTTTCCCTGGACCCTGTCTTTGTCAAACGAGACGATCAGATCGCGGGGCTCATCAACCTCCTTGGCATCGCCCTCAGGCTGCTTACCCTCATCGAATTCAAAGTGCGCCGCGGCCTTCAGGATGCAGGAGCCGAACTCGTGGGACTGCATCCGGAAAATCCCAAAAAAGGCTCGGCCAAACCCACGGCGGAGAGAATTCTCAAAGCCTTTTCCAATCTAACGCTCAACATTGTCCATCTTCCCGACCGCGTCCTGCGCCATATGACTCCGCTCTCGGCTCTTCAGGCCCGAATTCTGGATCTCCCGGGACTGTCTCCCGATATCTGCCAAACCTGACGCCTATAATTCGGCATAGTCCGCAACGATTACGCGAATGGTCAGTAATATAGCAAATATTGACTATTTCATAGCCCAAGCGTTGCGATAGTCTCCTCCCTCGCCAGCGGGGCCAACGTCCGCAAGGGGCGCCCCGTCAAAGTCGAAGAGAAGGAGGCGGACCTTGACGTCCGGTCCGGCAATGCGCGCGGATTCGCAAAGCGCCTGCTGCGAGACGGCGTGTATTACATCGGCGGCCCCGGCGGCAAGGAGGAGTTCCAGGGCGTGGCGGGCAGTGTTGCACCCGGCGATTTCGGCGCAAAATGCATCGTCGCGTCCGAGTTCCCCAGCGAGTCTTGCGAGGGGAACAAGGTCTAGAGGGACTTCGTGGGCGTGCGTGTAGGCATGCCCCTGCGCCATTTTGACGACTTTCCCGAAAAAGGCGCTGTGCGTGATTTTCCTGAAACCCATCGAGTGCGCCTTCGTGACGGCATAAGCGAAAAAGTCCGCTATCTGCACAAAGGCTTCTGTCCGAAGGTCCGGACAAAGAGGGCGGGCGTAGTGTTCGCTCTTTCCGCCGGTGCTGAGCACCACGGCGTCGCAACCGCTCGACCGCGCGACAGATAGGGCCACGTCGATGGTTTCTTCATACGCCTTGTGCGAAAAAGGCTTTACGATTCCGGTGGTCCCAAGGATGGAGAGGCCGCCAAGAATCCCGAGGCGGGGATTGAGGGTGCGGCGGGCGAGCGCTTCGCCGTCTTCCACGCGAACCTCGATTTCGAGCGCAACGCGGGAGAGCCTCTTGTCCTCGACGGGGAAAGGGAGAAAAACGTGGGAGCGATCCGGGGCGCTCCATAAGCCATCCTGGACGGGGAAATACGCAGAGCGCGATGCACAAGGAACAGGCGCAGGCCGCAGGAGTTCGTCGGCGGCGTTTCTGAGAATCATTTCCCTCGGACCCGGGTTGATGGCGGGCTCCCCCACCCGGACGGGGAGCCCCGGCTTGGTGGCTACGCCGACGCCCTCCCCTCCCACAAGGCAAACGCCGCGAAATGGCAGATGGCTGAGGGCGTACGGCTCTCCAGAAGCGAAATCCCCCGGCGAGGCTGCGACGCTTGCGCCAACGAGCCGGACGCGCACCCCTAGGTGCGCCTTGTTGGTGACGTCGGGGTCGTCCCCGCCGTCTTTCACGACCACAGCCACGACGCTTCCATCAGCTTCGACGCGCACCTCGTGGACGGGAACCGGCAGAAAATAGCCCGCTGCCAGCCGCACGGCCACGATGCCGGAGGATTCGCCGATCAGGAGGCGCCTTAGCGCCGCCCGCGCGGCCCCAGCCGCTGCGGCTCCCGTGCTGAACCCCTTGCGAAGCCGTCGCCGCCCGCCAAGGGCGTCGCCGCTGCCAGAATTTTCCTGAGTTGCAGCACCCTCCAAAGCCTCCACTGGCTCCGCAACTTTTGCCAGTTCGAGGGAACTCATGGTTTTTGGGTTTTCCAAACCCAGCCGAACGGGCGAGTCTTCCGAATCAGAAACCAAAACCTCTTCCATCTGCACTTTTCCGTGAAGTCTGTTATCATGCGCCGAGGCAACCGGGCCGGGGGCGCATCTCAATATTGCTGACTTACCGTCACCCCGGCGAAAGCCGAGGCCCAGAAAAGCGCATCAATTCTGGCTTCCGGCTTTCGCCGGAATGACGTTGGAAGCTCAAGTCAAGAGTATCGCGCATAAGTCAACGCCATTGGTTCGCATCTACGAGTCTTGACCGGCCTTAACTTTAACACGCCCTACCTGCTTCGAGTCAAGTCAAGGGAGACTAAATGATCGGATTCATCAAGGAATTCATCGAAGGAGTGGGTTTTCACGCGCGGGGGGTCCGCTTTGGCCTGGAGCATCGCTCGCTGCTCGTCCTTGCAGTGCTCCCATTGATTGCGGCGCTCATCATCTACGCAACGACATTCCACTTTTTCGCCGCCCACCTGAGCAGCATGCTGCACGCGCTCTGGCGCGCCGATCCGGGGTCGTCTTCCAGTGTCGTCGGCTGGCTGTACTGGGCTTACATGAACATCCTGAAGTATTTGATCGACATGATAATGTTGGGGCTCATGGCTTATACTTTTATCATTTTCGTGAACATTCTGGGGATTCCTTTCTATGACCGAATCGCCTCGGAGATGAAAAAGATTTCCGGGCGCCCCGAGGCGACGCGCTCCTCCGGAAGAATGATTGCGGGCAGCATTTTGATGGTCCGCGAAGAGGTCAAGAAGACGCTATTGATCCTTTTCTTGCCGCCCTTGCTTCTGCTCGTTCCACTGGCTGGAGCGGCGGCGGCGTTTGTCATAGCTCCACTTTTCACCGCATGGGACTATGCGGATTACGCGCTTTCACGGGACCACATCCTGCTGCGGGAGCGCCTCCGGGTGGTCTGGCGCCGCAAAGCGCATCTCCTCGGCTTCGGAGCGCCGCTCCTCGTCCCATTCTTCGGGCTGATTCTCCTGCCTTTTGCAATACTCGGCGCAACGCTGCTCTATCTGGAGAAGTTCCAATGCATGGACGGAAATGGCTCACAATGATTTTACACAACCGCCCATGATGACGCTCAGGAAGCTGTAAACCGACAACCCACGCAACTGTTCACCACCGGAAAAAGGAGATAGGCCATGTTTCCAAAGTCGGAGATTTTCGAGAAGCATTACAGGGATTATTGCGCCCAGATCGCCAAAACGGACCTCTCTGCCATAGTGGACAGGCTCGGCCTGCGGCCGCGGGGCGACCGGATGCTTCTGCGCCTTTTCGACAAGGACTACCTGGTTTCGGGAGCGGGAATCACGGATGCGGATGGTGAGCGCCCGGAATACATGGTCTGCGTAATTATAGCAAAATATATCCTGTTATGCCCGGATCGGGACCATAACGACGTTGAGTGGACATCTTTCAAGGATTTCAAGAACACCTCGCACTTTACCAACGTGAATTTCTTCAGCAGCGACGTGGAGCAGGCCATCGCGAAGCGCTTTTCGGGCAGAGTCGCCGAACTTTCCGAGACCGCCGAGGAAATGGGGGGAATTCCCGACGACGCGGGGGCATCCTACGACCTTGCTCTGCGATTCGCCGCCCTTCCACGACTCTCTCTCCTCCTGCTCTTCAACGACGGTGACGAAGAATTTCCCGCAGAGTGCAAGGTGCTTTTTGAAAGGCGCGCCGAGATGCATCTCGACCCGGAATCGATCGCCATGCTGGGGGCGCTGCTGGCGAAGAGATTGAAAAGATCAACGAGCGACCGGTGAAGTTCGCATGCTGGCCGAACGTACACGCCAGCGCCATGGGAGCGAGCTTCACGGCGACAGTGTAAACGGTAATGACGATCCCCCGAGCGCCCTCCCTTATGCAGCGGGATGCCAGAACAGACGAGGCGGCGTCCGGCCCTTCGCTAGGATAGGGGCTACGACGCGGTTTGTCACGGTCGAAGAACTACGGCGCCAGGCGTATGGCAGCTTCCCGCTAAATGGATGCCCAGCCGTCATCAGATGCTTCGGCATATCGACTGCGCCTGGGAAATTGCCGGCAAGCGAAAGATAGGGGGCTTCTTCATCGTTGAGGGGACCCCGGAGGACGGAGAGGCGCCGGAAAAATGGATGGAGTATGTCGCCCAAACGATGGACTCTGGCGCTGTGGCATCGAGCCTGCCACATAGAGGCCCCGAAGAACAGCAGGGCATTGTTTCCTCCTTTGCGGGAGTCACGACATGGAAGCAAGTCTGCAAGAGGCTCGACATTGACTGGAGAGCGCTCCCCGACTTGGCCAACGAAGACTAGCCGCTTTGGAGTGCAACAGCTTCCAAATATCGCGGCAAGGACCTGCCTGGTGCACCCCCGTCTCGGCGGGAATGAACCGGATGGCGCGGCAGCTTGCGCGGACCGCAAGCGTCTGAAATCCATCGTGGAAGCGCCTCCCTTGGCGAGGCCAGCCATGGCGCCTATTGCTTACCGTGGACAAGAAAACAGCATGCGGGCTGACTTGGCATCCCCGATCAGGCTCCATTCTGCTGCCAGGGATTGATCACTTCAAGGCCCGGATAATCGAAATCTCTCATATTTCGGGTAACCAGCCTCAACTCGAAATGCAGGGCGGTGGCGGCAAGCAGACTGTCGATTGAGGGGACGGGGCGGCCCACTTTGGCAAGAAGTCTGCCCCAGCGGTCGGCAACGGCTAGATCGACCGGAAGCACTCTCTCCTCAAACCAAGCCGGAAGCTCGTGCTCCAGCCACGCGCGCAGCTTCTCCCTTCTTCTCTTATCTGTAAGCTTTTCAATACCTTTTCTGATTTCACCAGTGTCAGGACGCTCACAAAAAGCGCCTCAGCCAGAATTTGTTCAAGCCATCCGATCACCATTTTGTCTTGACGGCGGCGCACCGTCTCCGAAACAACATTGGTATCGAGTAAATAGCTCATGAGATGTCGGGCTCACGGGTGAGGGTCTGCTCTCGCTCCAGGTTAAGGTCCACGCCGTAAAGAGGAGATTTTCGCATGAACTCAACGAAATTCCCCTTCGGGCGTTTGAGCCTTTCGTACTCGTCTATTGAAATAACCACGGCAGCCGGCTCTCCCCGCATCGTAATGGTCTGGGGACCATCCTTTGATGCCTGCTTAATTACCTGGCTCAGTCGAGCCTTTGCTTCCTGTAGTTGCCATGTTTTCATGTGATGCTCCTTACTGGTCAGACTAGTTTACCATAGTCTTTCCCTTGCCGGCGAGCAAGATTTTCCCATAATGAAAGCACCTTGGGGCCTGTAAAAGATCAACTTCCCGTTTTTGGGGGGTGACGTGGGCAACTCACAAACGAGTTGTCCGCGCGCGAAGCGCAAGAGGACAAGACCCCTTGGCCTCCCGCGGGGCAACCTGTTCCCATGCGTTTACCCCTGTTGAATCGTGAATGCCTGATTCCCCGCATCCTTTAGAATGTTTCACTTGAGTGGATCACCCTGCCCAACCCCTGCTGGCAATTTCTGGCAATTCTCAAACCCGCCTTGCAAAGTAGTGCTTGACACCCTAAAGCATAATATATATGAGTAACTACTTTTGGGCTTATTTGACATCTGATTGTCGGATTCGTGATTATTCATAGATATCAATACGAAAGGTGAAATGATTCGCGGGAGCGCCATCCGCGGCATTTAACCCACGCCTGTTATGATCGCCAAAGTCTACACGCTCAGCTTGCTCGGGATCGACGCGCTGCCCGTCGAAGTGGAGGTCGATTTGTCTCCGGGGCTCCCCGCCTTCGCGACGGTGGGGCTGCCGGACAACGTCGTCCGGGAAAGCAAGGACAGGGTGAAGACGGCCGTGCAAAACAGCGGCTACCCCTTTCCGACGGACAGGATCACGGTGAACCTGGCTCCGGCGCATCTCAAGAAGGAGGGGGCCGGGTTCGACCTGCCGATTGCGGTCGGCATCCTCGCGGCCCTCGGGCTGGTGAACCTCGCCAGCGCCGAGGATGTGGTTATGGTGGGAGAATTATCGCTCGACGGGCGGGTGAAGCCCGTAACGGGTGGGCTCCCGATGGCGATTCAAGCCGAGAAGACGGGCTGCAAGCGGATCATCCTTCCGGCGGAGAGCGCGCGCGAGGCGGCGGTGGTGGAAGGCGTTTCGGCGATTCCCGTGACCACGCTTTCCGACGTGGTGGAATATCTGGGCGGGCGGAGCGACATTCAGCCCATTCGGCTGGACCACGATGCGATATACGCCCAGGCGCTCGCAAGCGACATCGATTTCAATGAGGTGAAGGGGCAGGAGCACGCAAAGCGCGGGATCGAGGTTGCAGCGGCGGGTGGGCACAACCTGTT
>CALFXO010000070.1 GCA_937958025.1 uncultured Syntrophobacteraceae bacterium | reverse complement strand
GCCGAGGCCGAGGGACTGAAGCCGGAGATTCTCTTCGCCTGCGGCCCCCTGTCGATGCAGCGCCACATCGCGAAGTGGGCGCTCGAAAAAAGCGTCCCGGCGCAGTTGTCGCTCGAGTCCCTCATGGCGTGCGGCCTCGGCGCGTGCCTTGGCTGCGCCCTTCCCGCGACGTCTTCCCCGACCTCTGACCCGGCGGTCCGGGAAGATCACTACCTCCACGTTTGCAAGGATGGACCCATATTTCCCGCAGGAGCCATTGAATGGCAAAAGATGCAAATCCACCAGACGCAGCCCCGGATCTTTCCGTACAGCTAGGACCCCTCCGCCTGCGAAATCCCGTAATGACGGCTTCCGGCACGTTCGGCTACGGCTCGGAATACGCCGATTTTATTGATTTCAGCAGGCTCGGCGCCGTCATCGTAAAAGGCGTGTCGCTGCTCCCGCGACCTGGAAATCCACCGCCCCGGCTGGTCGAAACCCCATCTGGGCTCATCAACGCCATCGGCCTCGAAAACGTGGGCGTCGATTCCTTCCTGCGCTATAAGCTGCCCTACCTCTACGAACGGGACGCGCCGGTGGTGGTCAACATCTTCGGGAATACGATCGACGAATACGCCGAGCTCGCCTCGCGTCTCGAAGGCGCGCCGGGTCTCTGCGCGCTCGAGATCAACATAAGCTGCCCGAACGTGAAGCAGGGCGGAATGGTGTTCGGAACGGACCCGCACATGGCAGCCAGCGTGGTGCGGGCCGTGCGCCGCGCAACGAGACTTCCGCTCATCACCAAGCTCACCCCCAATGTGACGAGCATAGGGGAAATCGCACGCGCGGTCGTCGATGCGGGGAGCGACGTCCTCTCCTGCATCAACACGGTCGCCGCCATGGCGGTGGACATTTTCTCGCGCCGCCCGAAGCTCGCCAACATCATCGGCGGGCTCTCGGGCCCCGCCATAAAACCCATAGCCCTTCGCTGCGCCTACGACGTTCTGCGCGCCGTGGATTGCCCCGTCATTGGCGTCGGTGGAATAACCAACGCCAATGACGCCCTGGAATTCCTGCTCCTCGGCGCGCGGGCCGTGCAGGTGGGGACCGCGAATTTCCTGAACCCGTCCGTCACGATGGACGTGGTGGATGGCATCGAGCGCTTCCTGCGCGTCGAGGGGCTACAGACCCTCGAGTCCTATATCGGGACGCTGGATGCGACCTGCGTTTTCCCTTTCGCGGAAAAGCCCTGTGAGATCTGAAAAAAGCTACTCCGCGAACGCCTCCCCGGCGGTCCTGCACTCTTCGATGGCCGTCGGATGCTCGTGGATCGCTCCCTTGTCTTCGACGCGCGCAAAGCACAGGTCGCCCGCGTAAGAAGCGTTGAGGGCGTCGAAGAAATATTTCGCCATGAGCACTCCGCAGTCGAAGAGGCGCTTTCCCTTGGTAGCCCCCGCGCTCAAGAAAAAGCCCCTTTTGGTCCGCTCCTGCACATCCTCCTTTCCCGCCTTGCGGGCGAGGTCGTGCTTCATGTAGGACGATTGCGACCTGTCCACCAGGAGCTTCAACTGCCCCGGCACGCCATAGAAAAACATGGGTGCGGCCACCACGATGCGGTGCGCCTCCTCCAGAAGGTCGAGCACGTAGCCCATGTCGTCCTTTATGACGCACGCTCCCGTCTTGTCGCAATGCCCGCACTCGAGGCAGCCCTTGACGTCCAGGTCCCTTACGTAGACGCGCTTGATTTCCGCTCCACGGGACGCCGCCCCTTCAAGGAATGCGTCCAACATGAGATCCGTGTTCCCTTCCTTGCGCGGCGAACCATAAACCCCCACCATCAACATACTCGACACCTCCCCAATATTTTGGTGCATCCCTTCTTGCTCCAGCAACGCCATGGGGTTGTCAGCCTTCACGTTACAGGTGAGTCCCGGGTTGGAGTTCGGGTGCGTTCACCTCAGCCTGCAAAAACAAGCCAAGCAAGGCGTCAATGGAGCGATCCATTTTCCGTTAACGCGTCAATTATTGCATCAAACCCGTGCCTTAGCAATGGGCCTTTCCCCGCGATGGAGCGCGAATCACTCAGCTATAGCGTGCTGCGGGCGTTTCATGAAAGCGACGAAGGCAGGCTTTGCCAATCACGTTTTTGCTGCTATTATTGGCGACTATGCGAATCGCCTGCACAGCGCGTCCCACGACCGGCTGTCCGGCGCCATCTTTCTTGACTGAGATAAAAGGAGGCTTACACTTATGACTCACTGCATTTTCTGCAGGATTATCCGGGGTGAGATTCCCAGTATGAAGGTTTATGAAGACGAACTCGTCTTCAGCTTCGTGGACATCAACCCCATTACGCCGGGCCACACGCTGGTGGTTCCTAAAAGGCACTACGCCACACTCTTCGATATGCCGCAGGAAGATCTCCATGCATGCAGCGAGGCCATCCGAAACATTGGACAGGCCATTCACAAGGCAATGAGAGCCGAGGGACTGAACCTCCTTCAAAATAACTTCAGAGCCGCCGGACAACTCGTGGACCACGCGCATTTCCACCTCATCCCAAGGTTCGAGGGCGACGGATTCCTTACGTCCTGGCAGGGACAGCCAACGACGCCGGAAGAATTGAGGAGAAATATGGAGAAGATTGCTGCGGAGCTTTAGCTTCGTCCGCTTGAGGCTTGAGTGGCGGGCGGGGCGCTGCGCCCCGTTTCTAATGGGTTTTCATGCAGGAGGGACCGAAGCGTCCGGAGGTTCATTTTGTCCTTTATGGTCCCGTTCTCCTTCGGGGTTTCGAGCACCATGGGAAGGTGAGAAAATCGCGGATCGTTCACCAGCAACCGGAACGCCTCCAACCCGATCTGTCCCTCCCCGATGTGCTCGTGGCGGTCCCTTTTCGCTCCCAAACCTTTTTTTGAGTCGTTCAAGTGGAAAAGCTTGAGATGTTTCACGCCTATCAGCTTGTCAAACAGCGAAAAAGTCTCGCCGTAGCTCTCCGGCGTGCGGATGTCGTATCCGGCCGCGAAGGCGTGACAGGTGTCGTAGCAGACGCCAAGCCGCGACGAATAGCGCGAGGCGTCCAGCATATAGGCTAGCTCTTCAAATTTCGCCCCCAAGGCGCTCCCCTGCCCCGCCGTCGTCTCGAGGAGCACAGCAACGTCCACATTGCCGCTGGCGTGCGCCCCGCCGAGTTCGATCGCCCTGTCGAGGTTGTTCACAAAGAGCTCGAGCCCGGCTTCCACTCCACGCCCCATATGAAATCCGGGATGCATGGCAAGCCACGGGATTCCGAGAGCTGATGCGCGAACTATCTCTGCGGCGAACGCCGCCACGGCCCTTTGCGCCTTCTCCGGATCGGGGTCCGCCAGATTCACCAGATAGGAGCCATGCGCAACCACGGGCAGCCCCCCGGATTCTTCCCATGCCTTGTAGAAGAGTTCGGACTCTTCCCGTAAGATGGGGGGAGCGTCCCACTGTCGCTGGTTCCGGGTGAATATCTGGAGCGATTGACCACCCACCGCCTTGATGCGTTCAAAGGCGCGGTGCAGTCCCCCGGCTACGGACATATGTGCGCCAAGGATCGGCATGGATCAACCCCCTTACCGTTTGAAAATCTGGGCGTCGCGAGCCGTTGCGGCTTCTCATCCCGTCAGTCCGCTCTTGTAAAGAACCGCAAGGGCGGCGAACAATGCCGCGATGATGTACTCCAGGGGCTGTCCCGTCGAAAAGAGCCCCAACGCAATATTTTTCCCCGCGACGCGAATTCCCTTGGGAGTCATTACGTCTCCCACCAGGTGAAGGGCTCCCGGTAGGAATAACACCCATGTGCGCAGCGTCAGATAACCATGTCTGCCCCCCAAGGATCGCATGAGGTGTTCGGGAATGAGGTATTCGGGAATGATGTGGGGGAACATAATGCAGATCGCCATGGGCGCGAGCCACAACAGCAGTTCGTGCGTCCATGTGCGGTGCGCGATGATTCGCGTCTTTCCGATCATTTCCATGCTGTCCGGCAACCCGGACGCGGCCATGCAATAGGCGATTTCGGCCGGATGCAGCCCCATGAAGGTTGCTATGGACCCGGCGACCAGCGCGTGATTCTTCCACTTCAAGCGTATTTATCTCCCTATAGATCTACAACAGATCTACAACTCTTCCGGCGTTAGTCATCTTTACACGTTGAAACGATAATGGATGATATCCCCATCCTGGACCAGATACGTTTTGCCTTCCAGGCGGACAAGCCCCTGCTTGCGGGCTGCCGCGTAATCGCCGCACCGCTTGAGGTCTTCGTAGGCGACGACCTCGGCCCGGATGAACCCCTTCTGTATGTCGGAGTGGACCGCCCCGGCAGCCTCAACAGCCGGCATGTCCCTTGGGATCGTCCACGCTTTCACTTCGTCTTCTCCGACAGTGAGGAATGTGATAAGCCGCAGCAGGGCGTAGGATCGTTCGATGACGCGGTCGCACGCCGACTCCGTGATGCCGAAATCTTCGCGGAATACGGTTGCTTCTTCCTCTGAAAGCTGGGCGATTTCCATCTCGAGCTTCCCCCGCACGGCCATCGCTTCCACCTCTCCGAAAGGCGCCTCCGGGAGTTCTTCATTCTCGTCGGTATTATTGACAACCACAAGGACAGGTTTGGCTGAAAGGAGCGTAAATCCCCTGAGTTCCGGGGCCGTTGCCAATTCCGCGCGCGCCCTGAGGGGTTTGCCGTCGTTCAGGAGGGAAGCGCACTCCTGGAGCAGATGCATTTCGGCCTCGGGAGGCTTCTTCCCTCTTTTTGCATCCATGGCGAGTTTCTCGACGCGCTTTTCCACCGTGGCGAGATCCGCTATCAGGAACTCGTCCTCCAGTTGTTGAAAATCGCGCACCGGATCGGGGGCTCCTAGCGCCGCGTCCTCAAAATTCCTCAGCACCACCAGGAACGCATCCATGGGACGCATGTGGTTCAAGAGAAGCGACATATATTCGCGCTTGTTGTCCGTGGCCCCCGGCGCGCCTTGCAAATCCATGTATGTCACCTGGGCGTAGGCGGTCTTCTTCGGCTTGTAGAGTTCAGTAAGCCAATCCACTCTCGGGTCGGGGACGGACGCCGCGCCGAGCACCGGCGCCATCTGTCCTCCGGAAGGAGCGGAGGATTCTCCGGATCGCTGCGTCAATGCATTGAAAATGGTTGTTTTCCCGGACCTTCCTAGTCCGACTATTCCAAGCTTCACCGGCTTCTCCCAGAATTATGGTTATTTGAATCGCACTCCCATCGGAGTGGACCATTATCAAAATTTCAGTATAATTGAGAAGCGCCGCCTGAACAAGGAATTATGTCCAGCAGCGCCAGGTTTCACCGCTTCACTATAATTCCAGGGGAAGGCGTGACGCTGCTCGACCCACTTCCCTTCCAATGTGAAGTCGTTTTCCGACGGTCCAATTTTGAGATATTATGCGCCTTTTCCGGGCCGGGCTCCGGGCAAGTAATGCACGAGCATCCCCGGAACGCTATACAGCCTAAGGATAAAGCGATATGACAAGAAAGATTCTATACGGACTGGTAGTAATTCTCATCCTCGGAGGCTCTTGTGGGTGCATCCAGGATATTCGCGACGCGTGGAGTTACAAGCCGGTCGACTGTAAGCCTCCCCAAGTATATGTCAAGCCGCCTTACGTAGCCCACAAGCCGTACAGACTGACAGTATCGCCATTCACCGAACCCCCACACCTGCGTGGTGCGGGAGGGGCTGTTGGCGCGGCGTATTTTCAGGAAATGTTGAGAAGCGGCCTCTTTACGAATGTCGTCATGGCGGGCGGATCACAACCGGCGGCTCCCATGGCGGATGCCGGCGCCGCAGGGGACATGGATTTGGCGCTCCAGGGCAACATCCTCAGCGTGCTTGCGGGATCGGGGGACACTCCTTCGCAGCTTACGGTCGAAGTGCAGTTGATAGACGTTGCGAAGCGACAAGTTATCTGGTACGTCCGGCAGGAAGCATCGTCCGAGCCGGGCCCATTCGTGGACAAAATATGGTTCACCGATCCCGGAGCCAAGGCGCAGTCCTATCAGGCGCTTGCCCACGCGCTCGGGAGCCAGTTGGCGCAAATCATGACTCCTCCGCCGGAGCCCAAGGACAAACCCGTCCCGGACCCATTCATCACGAAGACAAAAGGCTCATATTGAACGCAGTATAGGAATTTTTTGCGGTTTTGTCGCAATCTTTTGACGATGCGTTTTTAAGGAAGAAGGGAGAGCAATGGAAGCGGAAGTGATACGGAAATTCTTCAAGAACGACAGGTTTGCAGAGTACGTGGGGATAGAGCTCATGGAAGTCTCCGAAGGACGCGCCAAGGCGAAACTGGAAATCAAGGAGCACCATCTCAATGGAGTCAATATAGCCCACGGCGCAGCCATATTCTCCCTCGCCGATCTAGTTTTCGCTGTAGCTTCAAACTCGCACGGCAACGTGGCGGTGGCCATCAATGTGAGCATCTCGTACCTCAAGGCTGCGACCGGCGGGACGCTTACGGCGGAAGCCACGGAAGAATCGCGAAATGCCAAGCTCGCATCCTACACTGTGAGGATCACAGATGATAAGAACGATCTCATCGCCATCTTCCAGGGCATGGTCTACAGAAAAAAAGACAAAATTGACGGATGACTCCTCGATGGCCCTTTCCTGATTCCATTAAATGGGAGTCTGGATTGCCGACAAGGAGAGATGGTGGAATAAATGGACATGGGTTTGCCGCTCCCTATAGGAGCGAAATGCACGAGGTGCCGAGAACAGGCAACGATACGGATGACCGGGCATAACGCAAATTTTTGCGACGACTGCTTCCGGCGATATTTCCTCACCGGCGTGGAGCGCGCCATGAAGAAGTTCCCCTTAACGCGCGAGACGCCGCTTATTGTCGCCGTCTCCGGGGGAAAGGACTCTCTCGCGGTATGGGCGGTGTTGCAGGAGCTTGGGTATTCAATCCATGGCCTGCACCTCGACCTTGGCATCGAAGAATTTTCCAATGCATCGGCGGATGCGGTCGCGGACTTCGCGCGGAAGCGGAGTCTGACCTGGACGAGGCGCTATCTGAAGGAGGTCGTCGGATATTCAATCCCTGAGCTCAAGAAGGCGACCCGGCGGAAAATCTGCTCTGTGTGCGGTTTCCTCAAACGGCAGCTTCTGAACCGGCTGACGATCACGGAGGGGCGTCGTCATTTGGTTTCGGGACATAATCTCGACGACGAAGCAGGACGCATGCTTGGCAACATAGTTCGTCACCGGACGCAATATTTCGAGAAGCAGTATCCTTACCTTCCGTCCAACCACCCCCGCATCCCGGAAAAGGCCAAACCCCTCTATCGTTTGGAGGCATGGGAAATTCGCCTCTACTGCGAACTGGAAGGCATCTCGCCCGTGGAGGCCAAATGCCCGCTGTCTCAAGGGGCTACAAGCCACGCATTCAAAGAGGCGCTAGACCTCATGGAGGAGAGGATGCCCGGCACTAAACGGAATTTTCTCTTCACCTACATCGACCGCCGGGAGCCCCCCAAGGCGGACCTCCAGCCCAAGGTGTGCGTCAAGTGCGGGGAACCCGCTTTCCTTGACGTGTGCAGCGTCTGCAACCTGTTGGGGCAGGTGCATCCAAGGGAGAGCGAGGCCGACCCTGTGGACGACCTTTCCTCCCATGTCTGAAAGAACCTTTTCCACTGGACCGAAATGAGCGATCAGGAATTGAAATTTAGAAGCCTTCCACCAGAAGTCAAGCGGCTCGCCGATGTGGTGCGCTCCTGTAGCGACTCGCCTGTCCACCTTGTCGGAGGAGGCGTCCGCGATATGATGCTCGGGCGTCCGCCAAAGGACCTCGATTTCCTGGTCTTTGGCCCTATCGATTCCCTCACCCGGAAGGTGGCGAAAAAGTTGGGGCGCCAGGCCATCCATATTGGACAGGCGGAAAAGGTGCTGTGGCGCGTTGTTGGAGAGGGGCTGGAGATGGATTTCACCCCTCCGAGAGACTCCACACTCGAGGGAGACCTGAAACACCGCGACTTCACTATTAACGCACTCGCCTGGTCACTGAACGACGATCACATCGTCGATCTTGTAGGCGGCATGAAAGATCTCGGCGCGCGTTGCATCCGCATGACGCATCCGCTGGTTTTTTTACAAGACCCTGTCCGATTGATGCGGGCGTTTCGTCTGGCGGCGAGCCTCGATTTTCACGTAGAATCGAAAACCCTCGAACAAATGACCGCGGATAAGAACCTCATCCAAAGCGCGGCGTCGGAGCGCGTTGGAATGGAGTTCATGGAACTCCTGCGGACTCGGACGTCGGCCTTGCATGTCCGCGGCATGCTTCGAGCCGGCATCGTGGATGGGGCGCTATCAGGAGGCGCTCTCGGAGAAGCCGACCACGAGGCATGGGAATCATCCCTTACTGCTCTGGAGCGCCTGGATGCAATCGCGGGAGATGTCGAGCGCGTTTTCCCCTCCTATGGCGGGGAGGTGCGCCGATGGCTCATGGAGTCGCGCAACACGCCGATTCTAAAGCTCGCCCTGCTGCTGTTCGATGTAAGAGGGGGGGCTTTTCTTCAGGCCAAACCCAGCCCAAAGGCAGCGGCGGCGGGGGATCGCCTTGCCCTCAGCAACAAGGAGGAGCGACTACTTGCGGGATTGCTGGATGGTCTTCCGGCGTTGCTCCACGCGCTGCAGGAGCCTTTCTACGACGCGCAAGCGCCCGGCGAACGCTCCATGCTCCGTCTTCTGCGCGCTACAGCAGCCTGCACGGAGGGGCTTCTCCCCTTGGCCCTTGCGATCATTGCCAGTACAGAAGCGCCCGAGAGGCTCGATTGCGCCATTGACAGGGCCCGGAAGCTTCTCACGCTATATTACGAGGTACACCGCCCCCGTCTAAGAGAACCCCGTCTCCTGACGGGGGAAGATCTCAAAGGCATGGGATTGTCTCCTGGCCCGCTCTTCAAGGAGGTCCTCGAGGCGGTTGAAGCAGCCCGCATGGAAGGCGAAATAACCGACCGGGCCGGAGCACTTGCGCTGGTGCGCCAGATAATGTCGCAGAAGCGCAATACGGACTGCAACGAATGCCTCAGTTGACGAGGACCGCCGACCCCGCTATTTTGTCCTGCTTGAGCCGCAGCAGGGCGTCGTTGGCCTCCTCCATGGGAAAAGTCTGCACCTGCGGATGAATCGGAATTTCCGCGGCTATGCGGAGGAGTTCCATCCCATCCTGACGGGTGTTGGCGGTGACGCTGTGCAGGTTCTTCTCGTAAAACAGATGGCGCTCATAATCCATCTGCGGGATGTCCGTCATGTAAATTCCGGCGAGCGCCAGCGTGCCTCCCTTGCGTAGCTGTCGTAGCGCTTCCGGCACTAACTCGCCTGCCGGCGCGAAGACTATGGCGCTGTCGGCTTTCACCGGCGCATCCTCGGCGCGCCCTCCCGCCCATTCCGCGCCCAGTTCAATCGCCAGCTTCTGGTGTCTCTCGGTCCGCGTGCAGACGTACACCTTGCAACCCCAATGGAGCGCAATCTGGATCACGATATGGGCGGAGGATCCGAATCCGTAAATGGCGAGGGCTTGCCCCGGCTTGAGGAGGCTCCGTTTGAGGCTCCTGTAGCCTATGATGCCCGCACAAAGCAGCGGAGGCGCTTCCACGTCGCTAAAAGCTTCCGGGATGGCGTAAACGAAATCCTCGGGTGCGACGGCATACTCCGCATAGCCCCCGTGGGTGTGATATCCCGTGAAAAGCGACGACTCACAAAGGTTCTCTTGCCCCGCCCTGCAATAGACGCAGTCGCCGCAGGTGTGGCGCAGCCATGCGACGCCTATTCTGTCTCCCGTCTTGAACCTGGAGCATCCTTCTCCCAACTGATCCACTATCCCGACCACCTGATGCCCCGGTGCAACAGGGCGGCCAAGGGGCGGGAGCTCCCCTTCTATCACGTGGAGGTCCGTCCGGCAGACGCCACAGCTCTTCACCTTCACGCGCACCTCCCCAGGTCCAGGCGTCGGCGTGGGGATTTCCATCCATTGAAGAGGGGCGGTTTCCACCGGCGCGCATTTTTCCAAAACCATCGCCTTCATAGTGTCTTCTCCTTGTTCTTCGGAATCCTCGAGGAGTTGATTTCTCTCGCCATCTTATTCATAATGCGAACAATTGAAAACGAAGCTCACGAGGAGATGCTCGATTGCATAGGAAAAATAAGACCGGAAACGGTCAGCGGGCCGTGGGAAGGACGCCGTCCACCGTATTGCTCTGGAGCGCAATCGCGGCGGGAATGCTCCCCATTGCGGCTCTTTTTCTCCTTTACCTGCCTCCTATCCAGAAGGCGCTGCTCACATCGGCGCTGGAGCGCATCGAACGCAGCGCCAACATAAAAATTGAATATGCGGCCTTTCGGTGGGCCCCCTTGCACCGCCTCGGTTTTCAGGGAGTCTCCGTGCGGTTGCTTTCGGGAGTCAAATTTCTGGAAAGCGAGGAGATTGAGCTGCGCTACCGCCCTTCCCTGGGCTGGCCCTTCATTCGTCCAATTAAGTTGCATCTTATCAAACCCGTTATCCATTTGGAAAAGGATTCCGAAGGGAACTGGATTCTCTTGCAGCAAAACAAAGCGTCGCCCCCCGAACCGGACGCTGGCGCCGCTTCCGTTGAACAACCCTGCTGGATGACCGTTCCGCTTCCGAAGCTCGTGGTTGAATCTGCCAGGATAGAGGGATTCCAGGACGGACGTCAAGTGCTGCTCATACGCAATATTACGGGCGCCCTCTCCTTTTCAAGGAGCTTCGGACCAAATGGCCCCAGGTTGGGAGTTGATCTGGACAGGTGGCGGGGCGAAGCCGTCATGCCCGAATGGGGAGGATGGAAGGTTTCTGGGAATGCGCAACTCGGAGCGTCCGATGCAACGTTGACTGACGTACGCATCGATTTTCGCGAAGAAACTCACATATGCATCGAAGGGCAATGGACGTTTCGTGGCTCGCAAACTGGCCGGCTCCTGAATGTTAGGCTGGAGCCATTGATGCAGTCCACCTTTCCGGAGCTCACGGCCCGGCTCCCACATCTGGAATGGGCTTCGGGCCTTTTGGCCATCCACCAAAACGGAGAGGGGTGGGAAGTCGAGCACGATGTCTATAGCAACTTGGGACGTTTGACGGGGATTCTCGACGCGGATTTCCCTGCAACCCCAAGTCTCAAGATCTCTTGGGGCGCACGATTTGAAAATCTCACCATCCCGACTTCCGGCCGGATTCCAGCGAACAGTTTTCAGGGGGATTTCAATATTGCCGTAGAGGGCGATTCTATTGAAGACGCCGTCGCCAAAGCGATTGTCCGGCTTGGACCGTCACATTGGGGTCCAGAGGCAATACGCAAGGCCGAGTTCGCGGGCAGCTGCGATAAGGGATTGCTCTCGGTGGACAAATGCGACGTGCAAAGCTCGTTGGGGTCTTTTCGGCTCAACGGATCGGGAGATATCAAGGGATTGTGGGACCCAAAGCATGAAGGCGATATGCACGCGCAACTGACGACAGAGAAGGTCCATTTGGACGAATTCCTAAACGAAGCGAAACAACAGATGGAAGGCTCCGCTACGATCGCGGTGCGCTATGGAGCGGGTCTCCTGACGGACTGGATGCGCTGGGACGCTCGGATCGACGCGCGGATATCCGCCCCCCGCTTTCTATCATTGGATTTTTCCGGGGAACTGAAAAACGAGCGAATGAACGCCAGCTATTTCGTGAGCGTGGAAGATATGCAAAAGCTTTCAGGATTCTTTTCTAGTTGGCGTGGAAAGGGAAAAGCAGCATCCAAAGGAGTCATACAGGGCAAGTGGCCAGATATCGAGTGGAAGGGCGAATTGAACGCCCGCCATTTCGAGTATGACGCTGTTCAGATTGAACAAGCTGATTTGGACGGCTCCGCCGCGCTGACCGGCAAGGACGATCACCGCCTATTACGCTTTAAAGTCCAAGGAATTACAGCAGGCGGAAGGCGAATCAAGTCGCTTAACGGCTTTGTAGAGCAGCGTCAGGACGATCTGAATTTCCAGTTTCGTAGCGACGGGGTGGTGGAAGACGGCGGAATGGCGCAGCTTACCGGCATCCTCCACAACCTCTGGAGCGTTCCCCGCGAATTGACGATTACGAAAGGGCTCATCGGCTGGAAGGACCTCAAGTGCACCATTGATGGGAAGATAAAGATAGATGAGAATTTTCTTTCGGCGGAGCATCTTGACCTGTCGAGAGGCCAGGAGCATATGAGATGGACAGGGACAGTCGCAGCCTCCGGCCAGTTCAAGGGCATGGAGGCGTCATTTGAAGGCGTCTCCATTGGAGAATGGGCTGCGTTATGCGGCGCAAGCGCTCCGTTGAAAGGGGCCGCATCTGGGAAAATCACCGTCTCAGGGGGGATGGAGGAGCCAAGGATTTCGCTCGACATGCAGCTTGCCGGGTTGGAATACCGCAACACGCCCATCGGACAAGTGGTGATCCAGGGAGTGGTCGGCGGCGGACAGTTGCAGGCGCAGGGGGACCTCTACTGCAAGGCATCCGAACGCCCCATCCACCTGACTGCCCGCGCGCCCTTGCTCCTGAGCCTTAACCCCCCTCACCTCCAACTGCGGCCGGACGATGCTATGAGCGTCTCTCTCAAGGCTTCGGATGTTCATTTGGCGAGTTTCCATGCTTACGCCCCCTTTCTTTCAGAACTAGATGGAGTCCTCGACGCGGATTTAAACTTCTACGGCCTCACGGTGCAGCCGAGGATGAGGGGAACTGCCGTTGTGAGGGGCGGAGCGATGGAATTCAAAGACTGGCCCCATCCCATGACCAACATCCACCTCCTGGTCGAAGCGGATGCTGATCGGCTCTACATCAGGGAAGGCTCGCTCAATTTGCTGGGAGGCCGGGCGGAGCTGAGCGGGAGCACGGATATTGCTCTGGAACGCATGGACCTGCACGCCATCGGAACAGATATTGTGTTCCCCGAGATATTTGGCATCGAAGGCAAGGGCCCCTGTAAGGTTTCCTTCACTGGGGGACTGATGAATAAACCCCGCATCGAGGGCTCCGCCGCACTCACCTACGCCAAGATGAGCCTGGATGATCTGGAAACGGATATTGCCCAGGACATTACTGTGGTGACCGGCAAGGAGAACTCGCGGGTTATGGAAGTCAAGGGGCGTGGAGTGGACCCCGGTCGGTTCGTCAATCGATTCGAGATGGATCTTGACCTCCGGCTTCCCCCAGCCGGAACGTGGGTGCGCGGCAAGGGGTTGGATGCGGAAGTGGCGGGTGCAATGCGCTTGACCAAGGCTTCGGGTGATCCGCTCAATTTTCTGGGTGATTTTCAGGCGTTGCGTGGGACATACACATTCCAGGACACCCGAATGAATATTGTGGAAGGGGAGCTGATGTTTCGGGGAGGACCGCGCCCAGACTTGAGAGTGCTAGGCCAGAAGGAGTCCGGGGACGCCACCATCCAGGCGCTGGTTTCAGGGCCCTTGCTCCACCCTAAGCTTGCTCTTAGCAGCATCCCCGCCATGGACCAGGTGGATATTCTTTCGTATCTTTTTTTCGGGAGACCGGCGACCAAACTCAATTCACGTGAGAACGTGGCGTTGCATGAGCGCGCCGCTTTTTGGTTTGGCTCCGACGCCTCGGACGTCATGAAGAAAGTGCTGGGATATACTCCTATCAACCCTGATGTGGTGCGGTTGCGCGCCTCCGACGACGGCGCGAGCGGGGTCGTTGAGGTCGGCAAATATCTCACCCCTGATCTTTACGTGACCTATGAAAAAGAATTAGAAAAGGATATGAACGATCAGGTCCGTTTGGAGTACAGGTTGAGCAGGAGCGTTTCAGTCCAGAGCCAGTTCGGTGGAGAAAAGCAAAGCGGCGTTGATGTTTTTTGGCAGTATGACTTTGGTGAATAATTTTTTGGATGAATTGGCGCATGAATCGAAAGGTGTAGGGGAGGAAAATTTATGAGCTATGGCGACAATCCGGGCGACGATGTTCAGTTGTTGCAAATACAGAACAACAAGAAGCCCCATCAGGTCATTTATCTTATATGGGATAAGGAAAACAACGCTTTCAAGACGGACGGGTTGAAGGCCCTCTTCGGCGTCAAAGAAATTCGCATAGCGGCGGCGGATGTGCTTCAGTCCTTGAACGAGTACGCCTTTGTGTTGTCGTTCCTCCTGGAGAGCATGTCGACAGCTGAAGATCTCAGTCTTCCCTATGGCTACCAGGACGAGTTTGAAGTGGAAGGCAAAAAATACAAGCTGACCGAAGAGGGAGACTTCCGGGTGCTCTATTCTATGGAAGACGAAACCTGAGGAGCGGTCCCGAATTCGTCTTTCAACGCCAGCGCGATCGCTTTGCGAATCGCCCCGGCAAGGCGGCGGAGCGTTTCCTCCGCCGCTTTTCCACTCGTCGCATCTTGAGTTGAGCGCATCTTGCGCCTCAGCCCATGCGATATTTCTATTTGGACCCCCTTGCCGGTTCTGCCCCGGTTACAGATGTTCCGCGGGTCGATTCCTCGGAAGCCCCGAATGCCGCCTTTTCGGGCCGGAAAGTCCGCATCCTTCAGCTCTGCGAGGATAAGCCCGCCCAGCCTGTCGTTCAGGCCGCCGACCGACACAACATCCTCTTCGCCTTTGCAGCCATGGATTGCGATTACGATATGTGCTCTTGCGACTATCGACGATCCCACGGGCTCGTCAAAATTAGCGCTCGTGATGTGCAATTCAAAGTTGCGAGCGTCACGCGCGCCCTCAAAGCAATAGAGCGTGTACTCACTTCCCGCGATTTCGTCGGCGACTTCTGATGTTCCAGGCTCGATGAGCCCGCCGTGCGGAGCTATAATGGCTACGCCCCTGCTGCCCTCGCGGAGGCGGATTCGGTGCGATTCCTCGGGCTCCTCTCGCCTGAGATCTTCAAAGCTTGCGTATCTGTCCATGACGTCGGGTCCGGAAGAGTATTCAAAGTTGCGCCAATCTTCCCGCTCCACTGGTGTTCCGGTCGTAAAAGATCATTGACCGTTTTCACGGGATTGAAAGTTATTTTGGGAACTTCCACAAAGAGCGTGATCCAGTCGGACATGGCCCCATTCCAAAGCCCGGGCAACTCCAACGCCTTCAGGTCCATTCCGTTCAAGGATTTATTGGATATGAAAACGGCGTTGGGATCTACATGCCGCCTTAGGTCAAAAGACTTGCCCTCGCTGTCGAGAAGGCCGCACACAATATCCACCGGATTAAAATGAGTTGAAGACATCCAGATCTTTTCCTGTTCGAGAGACCTGAAATCCACCTGAGCTTTTTCCACTATCTGGAGAGACATATATCCGTTTTTTATTGTCCAGAAGGGCGCCCCACCCGGTTCGCCGGTGTTTTCCACCACGCCGCAAACCCGCATTGGCCGGTTCAGCAATTGGAGGAGGATGGACTTCCTTTCCATGGCTGGCATGTTGGTGAAACCTGCCGGAAGCTGGATGAGCAGCTCTTTGTTGGCAAAGCGCGCAGCCGAATCGATAACATCCTCGGAGCTATCGCGCCTGAGGCTGCGCACCTGGCGGTGGACCTCTCGTTGCTTTTCCACGAGATATCCGCCGAGTATCCTTTTCCAACGGACTCCCGTCCCTTTGATTTCATCAATCGCGACATTGTCTATATTCCGAATGTAGACGAGATCGGCGTTGAGCGCATTCAGGTTTTCCAAGAGCGCTCCATGTCCGGCGGGTCGGAAGAGAAGCGAGCCGTCATGGTTCCGAAAGGGAAGGTTGTTTTTGTCGACAGCTACAGTGTTTGTAGAGGAATGCTGGTAAGAAAAATCGATTTTGTAGCAAACATCGAACATCCTTTCATATGCGCTGCGGACATTCTCGAGAAGCGCGCGGAATTTCTGCTCATGTTCAGGTGAAACCGTAAAGTGCAAGCGGCAGCTCTTATCCGCATCTTTTAAATAATATGCCGAATCCACAAGGTGTTCCTCGAATGCGCTTCGGCTCCCTTCCTGAATTTTATGAAATTTCAGCAGTCCCTTTGGCAGTCCACCGTAGTTGAGTCCACGATCCATTGTAAGGTATTCAAAAATCGTCTTAAAATTCTTGGACCTTATTAGGTGGTCAATATCGAAACCGCTTTGGCGCATAGCGTCCCGGAGTTCCTCGAAAAAAGGAAATCTTCGGATTTCGTCCATGCTCTTGACGACTTCACGAGCCTGTGCGTCTCCCTCGCTGGCCTTTCGCGAAATATCTTCATAGCTTGGAGGATTCGGCTGCGAGAAAAAGCGGAAGATGGCTTTGAACATCCTTGTAGCGGCTCCGGAAGCAGGAACGAATTTCATGAAACGTCCTTCCCCCGCAGCCTCCCGGTGACAGTTGATATAGCGCTCCGCCTCTTCTTGTGAAATTTTATTCACACCATCATCTATAGTGCAGCGTTTGGCTAGTTGGATGTGACAGGATGGATTTTGAAAGATCTCGATCTGCTGCATGACTTG
Organism: uncultured Syntrophobacteraceae bacterium; assembly: GCA_937958025.1. Taxonomy (GTDB): domain Bacteria; phylum Desulfobacterota; class Syntrophobacteria; order Syntrophobacterales; family Syntrophobacteraceae; genus CALFXO01. The sequence goes on along the minus strand of CALFXO010000070.1, from coordinate 4,240 downwards.
CGATTCCGTAATGGAAAGGCGACGCATTAGCAGAAGATCCGATTCACTGAACCCTACAGCGTTCATCAAAAACTCCCTCGTCGATGAGTCATTTTTCGTTCAGTTGCAGCACCAGAGGCAAAAAACTTCTCACTCTCCCCATTTCAAACAAATCGTAAAGGGCTCGCCACAGGTAAAATATGGGGGCCTCATGCGCAATCGGAATGGCGGCCGTTCCTCAAGGCTTCTATGGTTGCATGAGCTGTACCAGAATATAGCGTCTTTTCAGAAAGCCTGACCGATGCTGAAGTGGAGCTGCCATCTATTGAAGAAATCCTGATCGGGAGGATTCAGCTGATACCCGAAATCGACTCGCAATGGACCGACCGGGGTCTGGTAGCGTAGACCACAGCCGGACGTATACCGAAGTTCATCCCATAGAAGGTGATAACTGTCGGTGTAAACATTCCCCCAATCGAAAAAAACCACGCCTTCCAGCATTTTCCAAACCGGGAGGGGAAACCGCCAGTCCAAGTTGCCTTCGACCAGCGTCAATCCGCCGTAAGGCTCCCCTTCCTCATCGAGCGGCCCTAGCCGCTGATAAGGATAGCCTCGAACGCTGTTGCCTCCTCCAGCAAAGAAACGCTTAAAAATCGGCACCTTCTTAGTATTTTCCAACTCTTTGATGCCGCCCCACTTGATTCTCAATCCCAGGACTCCAAACTGCGCCAGGGGAAGAAAGCCCCTTCCTTCTAAACTAAGCTTAATGTAATCCACTTCGGACCCTAGCGCAACACTCGCCCATTCCAGATTCTGCATAATCCGGAATCCCTTGGTTGAATTCATGGGATCGTCCACATGGTCCCATGAAAACCCGCCAGTGATGGAGGATACAAAGTATTCCTCTTTTTCCCTGTCCGCAGAGTTGGTTAAACCCGTTTGAGCGCTAACGGACAAAAGCCGGTTGGCTTCAAGACTATACCCTATATAAGGGACCAGTTCTTCCGACCAATAGTAGTTCACTCGGGGGGTGATATAGAACTTCCTATTTTCATAGGACGTCTCTTCTTCGTGCGTCCATCCTCCATCCGTGGTGAGAGAGCTTTTCGCCCCCATAAGGTAGGGCTGAAAAAGGCTCCCCTCAACGAGCTGGCCTAGCGAACTGGCTTTGGCGTTCAACTGGAGCCGTCTGCCGTCGCCCAGAAAATTTCTGATCTCCCATTGAACCTTGCCTCGAAACTTCTCCTCGGTTCCGTACCCCGCGCCAAAGCGCACCGTTTGCTTCTTGCCTTCCCTTACCACAACGTGTACAGGAAGTTCCCTCCCCTCCCCCTCCAAGTTCTGAACGCTCAGGTCCGTGAAAGAGAAAAGGCGAAGGTCGAAGAGCCTCTGCCGGCTCTCTTGAATCTTTGAAGCATCGAACCTGTCTCCCGGCCGGAAAGTCAACTCTCGAAGGATGATCCCTTCTTTCACCCGCTTTGCGCCCTCTATCGTAATGGGGCCGAAGTAACAGACGGGACCGCTTTCGACAGTGATGGAAATGTCCGCGGTGTTGCCGACCTTATCGAGACGTGCCTTCTGGTCGATATGCGCTTTGGGATGGCCCTTATCAGCAAGGCAACGCAGTATGGCGCTTTCACAATCACGGTAGTTCTCGGTTACGAATCTACTTCCAGGTTCCAGAGGGAGCAGCGCCAGCAGTTCGTCGTGCAGTGGACCGGAGTCTTTTCCATCGGCCAAGAGGAAGATTTGCGACACCTTCATTTCGGGACCCTCTTCGACCCGAATGACGATCCGCACATCGTCTCCTGAAACAGGAATGATCTCGGACGACAGGACGCGCGCACTGAGAAACCCCTGGCTATGGTAGAACTTTTCTATCCTTTGAATGTCGTTTTGCAGGACGTTTTCGTCCAGGGGAGCGTGGGGGCGTTGCAGGAAGCGCTTTTCAACGGTGTCCAGGATACCCTTTAGTTGGGTTTTTGAAATAGACTCGACGCCTTCAAAGTCGATGGAAACGACCTGGCGGGGACGGCTGGGCTGAGGCTCCGCGTGGACGCAACACACCCAGCATCCCACCAGGACAAGGGTCATAATCGGCTTCATGAAAGCCCATTTTGCATATTCTTCCTTGGGGGGCCGCATAACCTCAGAACTATAGTTTTACGATGGATGCTCCTATTGCGCGTCCTTTAGCTTCTTGCTGGCAACTTGGGCCTGAGGGCTGTTAGGGTGCTGATCAACGAGTTTCTCATAGAGGATGCGGGCCGCCGTGGGATTTCCGATCTGCTCGAAAGCGTTCGCCTGCTTCAGGAGGGCAAAGGGGACCCTGCTCGTTTTGGGGTAACGATCGAGAATTTGCTGGTATACCGCGATGGCGTCCCTATAGCGCTTTTCGGCATAATACGACTCCCCCATCCAAAAAAGGGCGGTCGGAACGGACTCCGAAACAGAATGCTTGTCGATAAATTCCTGGAAGCTCTTTCGGGAGTTCTCGTACTGTCCTTGCTGGTAAAGCTGTAGCGCCTTGTCAAAATCCGCTTTTTCAGGGTCCACGCTCTTAGGAGCCGCCGGAGGCGCTTGCGGCGCGACGCCCGTTTCATGCGGCTGCGGCTGAGACTGTCCCGTAGCGCTCGCGGAAGGAAGCGCGTTATCCGCCGCCAGCCCATTCTCCGCAACCGTGATCCGTGGTTCGTTGGTTTCAGCGCCAGTCGCGGGAGGCGGAGCTGTGATCGTCTTTTTCAGACTGTCGAGTTGACGCGCCTGCTTCTCCATCTGGCCGTTGACCGCCCCCAGCTTCACCTGCAACTCTTCCATGCGCGAGTAGAGGTTCGCGAGGCCGACGTTTCCCTCTCCGCCGCCCTGGACCTGCCTTTCGAGTTTCTCGAGGCGGCTGTCCATGCTCTGCACCTGCTGCGCGAGGCTGTCCATGCTCCGCTGAAGGGAATCAGTTTCCTGAGTTGTAGCACATCCTCCGGCGATTAGGAGTCCTAACAGCAGAGGCGCCCACGCAATCTTAACTTTGCCTGCCTTGTCCATTCTTCAACTCTCTCCAACTCTCTCCCAATACTTGGAATGGCCAGTTTTCATGACGCGGGACACCCCGGCGATGCTAGTACTTCAAGTCGAAATGCGCCCTTCTATTCTTTGACCATGCGGCTTCAGTTTCCCCGGTTGCGAGGGGACGTTCTTCACCATAACTGACAGTGCTGAGACGCTGCTGATTCACGCCCGAGTTGACGAGGTATTGCCAGGCGCTGTGCGCGCGGCGCTCGCCCAACGCAAGATTGTATTCATTCGTTCCACGGTCGTCACAATGCCCTTCCACCGTCACATTGACTTTCGGGTAGCGTGAAAGAAAGTCCACTTTGGCGTCCAACGCCTTCTTGGCGCTGTCGCTCAGCAGGAAAGAGTCATAGTCAAAGAAAACATCGTCGTTTTCAAAACTTTGCGATCTTTGCAGGAACTCCTTGCGCTCCGGTTCCGAATAAAGCCCAAGCTCCCGCCATTTCGATTCGTCCATGCCAAAAGGCGATCCACTTCCTGAGGACATGCCGCTCCCTGCAGCTCCCGCTCCGGCGCCATATCCGCCCGCAGGAACGTCTCCTGTGGAAACTGGAACGTTCTTCTTATGACAGGCTCCCATACTCAGCATGCAGGCAAGCGCGAGAGCGGCAATTCCAATTTTCTCCATCTTTCTTTGCATCTTAAACCCCTCCATAAATAAATCGTTGTCCTGACGCAATACGGTCTCTCACCCCAGCTATAATGCGGAGATGGAAACGCCGTTTATTTGCCGGTCAAGCGCGGCGACCAGTCCGGCAGCTCCTGGCTTCCCGGAAGATGGGTTACGCGCTTGACGCTCTGATCATTCAAAGACATTACATAGATAGCGGAGCCTCCCTCTCGTGTGGAGCTGAAAGCGAGCAGCCTGCCATCGGGAGACCAGGTCGGAGACTCGTTGCTTCCAGCCCCGCTGGTGAGTTGCTTCGCGTCGCCTCCATCTGGAGGGATGATAAATATATTGTGCTGCCCGCCGCTCATACCGCTGTATGCAATATAATCTCCTTTGGGAGACCACCGGGGCGAAGTGTTGTAGGAGCCCTTATAGGTGATGCGGCGTTTCTGACCGGAGCCGACATTCAATACATAAATTTGTGGGTTGCCGCCCTCGCTGGAGACGTAAGCCAGTCTACGCCCATCTGGCGACCAACAGATCGGAAGAGCACACGTCTGAACTCCAGTCACGAGTGGATATCTC
>CALFXO010000069.1 GCA_937958025.1 uncultured Syntrophobacteraceae bacterium | reverse complement strand
GATGTCAACCGTCACCTCAATGCTCGAATGACCAAGCTGCTCTTTCACGTAGACAAGGCTTGCCACGTCGCTCAGGAGAAGACTTGCGCAGATATGCCTGATTGAGGCTCCCCCCCCATTGTTCATTCTATGGCTGAATCGAGGGCAGTCAAGAAAGATTCATTTGGAATAAAGTTGCGAGCAGGGGTATTTGGCTTTTCCAACAAATGAGCGCAGGGGGATCGAACCACCAGCAATGAAGTAAAAGCTGAGAAGTCGCTCATCACGACGGGGGCTTCCACCCCTCTCCCACAGGCTGAGGGAGAGGGGGATTCGGGCTCAGAAATTACGACCGCCGCGCACCACCGAGGCGCTCGTAATGTAAGTCAATCGTGAAGCTCTCCAGGAAGCTCACGCTAATACGCATCACGAAGCTCAGTGATGTTCGTGCACGTAGAACGGCCACTTGTGGAAAAACCATTCGTTCCACAATAGCGGGATGATCCACCAGAAATTCCAGATGAGCGATTCGCCGTGGATGAACCTCGCGGCAAATTCCTCCATGTGGTGGTTTCCAAGTCCCCAGTGGCCAAAATTGACATAGTAGAAAACAAAGTAGTTCAACGCGCAGAGCACCAGCACGCCTATCGTCCGGAACCAGAAGGCCCCCCACGAATCCACGTCCGCCACCGGGCTCATGTCGTCGAAGTAGTGATGCCACGCAAGGAACGGGATAAGCGTGAAGCCGGCGATTTCAGCCGCGTGGTACCAGAGCATGCGCGTCGGGTTCCCTGCGTCGCTCGCGGGTAGGTGATGGACGATGTCATCCATCGGCAGCCACATGGTGGCGGCCCGAACGCAAATGTAGGCCATCAGGTAGCCCAGCAGGAAATTGAGCACGAAGGAAACCAGCCCCTTCCACGGCTGCGGAAGCTGAATCGCGCTCCAGGGCTTCATGCGCCAGACGTTGGCGGTCATGAAAAGAATTACGATCATCCACTCCCACCATCCGAACACCCAGTGGACATGCTTGATTCCGGCAATGTCGCCCCACCAGGGAAGGCCAAGCGCATAGGCTTTGCCGAACATCACTTGGTAGATCAGTCCCCAGAAAGGCACGATCAGCACCGTGTAAAAGAAAAGCGTCAGGAAGGAGCACCAGCCAAGTTCGGCGAGGCCCGCCTCGGGCTGCTTCAAATCGCTCGGGCGGATGGGCCACTTCCCGAAAAGTATCGTCACGAAGGGATAGCTGTAAAAGCCGACGAGCACGAAGGTCACCACGGCCCGCTCCGCGAAGCGCGCCGCGGGATTGACCAGGGCGTCCAGGGCGAGCGTCTTCGCCACGCCTTCCGGCATGACCGTCCCACCCGCCGCGGCCAGTGCTTCCAGATTGCTCTGGCTGAGGAAATTGAAGCCGATTCCGAGCACCCTGTAGAAAACAACGTGGATCACAAACCAGACCAGCGCAAGATTGACGATGGTCTCGACAATGCCGCGCGCCGGCTGCGGCATGTTCTGGAAAGGCCAGTCGCCAAGGAACATGTGCTGCCAGAGCCCCACGAGGATCATCATTGCAAGATACATTACAAAAGGATACGGAAACGAGCCCACCGGTCCGCGCGGATCACTGAAGATATACCAAAGAATCCATGCAATCAGCGTAAATGTAATAAGAGAAATGATTCCCGTAAACGGTTGCCCCCACCGAGGCCGAAGCTCTCCTGCTGACATTTTAACTCCTCTCTACGATAATCCCACTATCCAACCCAGGTTCATCACGAAATTCAACCGTCCTCCTTATCCACTGCTTCAGTCGCGCAGCAACGGCCGCCTATCACCTCCCTCCAAATGAGAAAATTTGAACTTGCGAACATGCGCCAGCGCCCGAAACAACGGACGATTGGACGTCATTCAGGATTCGGGGCGTGCGCCCTCTCCTGGCGCGCATTTTCCAATGGGAAACCGGCCGCCCCAACTCCCGTGAAACCCCGGCGGAGGCTTGAGCCCGGCGCTGGCGCGGGAGCCTCGGCCTGTATGCATCACGTTAAAGAGCGGAGCCGAAATGACGTCGAAAAGGCCGCATGGCGCATCCCGACCGTTTGAGCCTCTTCCGCGACATGGAGGGTTGGAAAAATGAAACGTTCGGCCCTCTCCGCGGAAGAGAAGGAGAGGGGGAAAGGAAGCGGCCATGGGGGCCGAAGAAAAATTGGCGGGAAAACGCTCCGTCAGCAGATGCGAACAGGCTCCACGCCCCCCGGGTTGCTCACGCCTCCTCCCTCAACCACCGGAGGAAGCCGGGTAACCTTTAAAACAAAAAAACTTCGGGTTGCTTAATTACTACCGCAACCATTATATTTGCGTCAAGAAAAATTAGTTTGACAACGTGTAATCGTCTGACTTAAGTATGAGTTCACTCACCATGGATGTTGCGGTCACGGCGACAAAGGAATGCAAGTGCGCTTCAGGCTCCGGATTGAATGCGAATGTGAGGAGGAACGAAGTATGGGAGGCAAAATGTTTTCTGAATCGGCAATGGAGCGGATCGAAAAGGAATACAAGGACTGGCAGGAGGAGTACCAAAAGGCGGTGAAGAAAATGCCGGAGCGTCTCGCGCGGTTTTCGACCGTGTCGGACCTCGAGGTCAAAGCGCTGTACACCCCGGCGGACATCGCCAACAAACATTTCTCGGAAGAAATAGGCTTCCCCGGCAGCTATCCGTTCACTCGCGGCGTGCAGCCCACGATGTACAGGGTGCGCCCCTGGACGATGCGCATGTTCGCGGGCCTCGGCGGCGCGGAGGATACCAACGCGAGGTTCCATTACCTCATCGAGCACGGCGAAACGGGCCTCAGCACGGCCTTCGACTTCCCGACCCTCATGGGGTACGACGCCGAATCGCCTCTCGCGCGCGGGGAATGCGGCAAGTGCGGCGTCGCCATCGACACGGTGGCGGACGTAAACCGCCTCTTCGCCAACATCAACCTGGAGGAAGTCACCACCTCCATGACGATCAACCCTCCCGCGTCCATTCTATGGGCCATGTACATAGCCAACGCGGAAAACGTGGGTTTTAGCCGCAAGAAGCTCGGCGGCACGATCCAGAACGATTGCCTCAAGGAGTTCATTGCACAAAAAACGCTCATGCTGCCCCCCGAACCGAGCCTGCGGCTCGTGGTCGATACGGTCGAATTCGGGACCAGGGAAGTCCCCCGCTGGAACACCATCAGCATCAGCGGCTACCACATCCGCGAAGCGGGCTCGACGGCGGCGCAGGAGCTCGCCTTCACCGTCTACGACGGCATCACCTACGTCGAGGAATCGCTCAAGCGCGGCCTCAAGGTGGACGACTTCGCCGGACGGCTCTCTTTCTTCTGGAATTCCCATATCGACTTTTTCGAGGAGATCGCCAAGATGCGCGCGGGCCGCCGCATGTGGGCGAAAATCATGAAGGACCGCTTCAAGGCGCAAAACCCGCGCTCCATGATGATGCGCTTCCACACGCAGACCGCCGGTTGCTCCCTGACGGCCCAGGAGCCCTACAACAACGTGATCCGCACGACCACCGAAGGGCTCGCGGCGGTGCTCGGCGGCACGCAGTCCCTCCACACGAACTCGCTCGACGAGGTCTACATGATCCCGAGCGAGGAGGCGGCGCGCATCGCCCTCCGCACCCAGCAGATCCTCGCCGAGGAAACGGGCGTGGCGAGCGTCATCGACCCGCTTGCGGGCTCCTATTTCGTTGAAGCCCTCACCGATAAGATGGAGGCGGAAGCCACCGAATACATCCGCAGGCTCGACGAAATGGGCGGAATGGTCGCGGCCATCGAGCGGGACTTCCCGCAGATGGAGATCGCGGACGCATCCTACGCCTTCCAGCAGCAGATCGAGCGCGGCGACAAAGTCATTATCGGCGTGAACAAGTACCCGTCCGAGCGCCCGGAGCTCGAGTTTATCCTGAAGATCGACCCCGAGCTCGAGAAGCGCCAGATCGAGCGCACCCAGCAGTTCAAGGACAGCCGCGACAAGGCCAAATTCGCGCAGGCCATGGGCGAGTTGCGCCGCCGCTGCGAAGGAAAGCCCTCCTGGGAGAACAACGTCATGCCCGCCCTGATAGAAGCCGTGCGCGCCGGGGCGACGGAGCAGGAGGTCTGCGACCTCTACCGCGACGTGTTCGGGACATATACGGACCCCGGCACGTTTTAACGCCCTTGACTTCCATGCTGAATGTCATTATCGAATATTAAGAGCGACAGAAGGAGCGATTGCATGAGCGGAAATCGTAGGATTCGTATATTGGTCGCAAAGCCAGGGCTGGACGGACACGACAGGGGCGCGCGAGTCATCGCCCGCGCTTTTCGGGACGCGGGCTTCGAGGTGGTCTACACCGGCTGTCATCAGACGCCGGAGCAGATCGTGAGCACGGCCATCCAGGAGGACGTGGACATGGTCGGACTCAGCATCCTGTCGGGCGCCCACGCCTATTCCTTCCCGAAGGTCATCGAGCTCCTCAGGGAGCAGAAGGCGGACGACGTCACCGTGATCGGCGGCGGAATATTTCCGCTCGAAGACATTCCGGTGCTCAAGCAGGCGGGCATCAGGGAGATTTTTGAACCCGGCGCAAAGCTCCAGGACATTATCGACTGGGTGCGAACGAATGTGAAGCCGAGACAGGAAGTGGCCTAGCAGCTTGTCCGAGAACTCCGTCGAGGCGATTCGGTGCTCTGTAGTCGCGGCTGGAAGCCGCTCCTGCAAAAAGACTGCTAATTGACTATTCTCGGACAGCCTGCCAGGCTTCACGAAGAACCGCCGATTCCCTCTCTTCCATCTTGCCCGTAACTCCGGCGTCGGGCGGCGGAAGCGAGCGGGAGGGAGCCCCTCTCCCCTCCATGGGATCGGCGGTTTCTCTCTCCGCGCTTGTTGTTCGGGAATGCGCCGGCGCCCCCCTGCTCTTCCGGGTGGCGGATGGATCGCAAACGCAAGGGCGGCGGGAAATCAGCCCACGCGGATCGGGCGGTTTTGTTTATTTGACGTGCGGCGAGCATCCGCGCGGGTTTGAACGCACACGAGCATTCAGTAAGGACAAGAATATCCGATGACGCAAATCGTGGATCAGATCATATCGGGTGATGTGCGGGCTACGGCTCGTCTGCTGCGGGATATCGATGACCAGATTCCATCCACCCGCGCAATCCTCAGGGATATCTATCCTCACACGGGCAAGGCTTACATAATCGGCTTCACCGGATCGCCCGGCGTAGGCAAGAGCACGCTGGTGGACCAACTCACGACCCGTTGCCGAAAGGAAGGGTTGACCGTCGGCATTCTTGCCGTCGATCCGACGAGCCCATTCAGCGGCGGCGCTATCTTGGGCGACCGCATCCGTATGCAGCGCCACTTCCTCGATAGCGGCGTCTTTATCCGCAGCCTTGCCACGCGCGGCCATTTCGGCGGCCTCACCAAGTCGACCAACGACATGATTACCGTCCTCGACGCCATGGGCAAAGACGTGATCCTCGTCGAAACCGTCGGCGTCGGCCAGGACGAAGTCGAAATCGCGGAAAGCGCCCACACCACCGTCCTCGTCACTATTCCGGGAATGGGCGACGAAGTCCAGGCCATCAAGGCGGGCATCATGGAAATCGGCAACATCTTCGTGGTGAACAAGGCGGACAGGGACGGCTCCCGCAAGACCGTCCGGGAGCTGCGCTCACTCATCGAGCTCGGACTCCGCTCACGCGAAGACATCAATGGATGGGAGCCCCCCATCCTCGAAACCGAAGGGGCCAAGGGGCGGGGCGTCGAGGAACTTTACCAGACCATCCTGAAGCACAAGGAGCACCTCCTCTCGAACGACAGAGGCCAGCTCGACGCCGTTTTGCGCAAACGAGCGAAGAGCCAGTTCGTGGAAGCGCTCCGGGAAGGGGTTTTGACCGCCATCCTCGACCGTCTCGAAAGCAGGGGCGAATCCGTCGATGCGATGGTCGACAAAATCGCGAGGAAGGAGTCGGACCCTTACACCATCGTACAGGAATTCCTCGATCGGGAATTGAGCTGAAAAGCCCCCGCCAGTTCGCCGCCATTTGCATGCCATTTTGAAACGCGGCCATTCGGGTGATTTCGGCGTAAAATCACTCCCTCGCTCCGGACTCTCATTCCGACGAAGGCGCATATTTACAGGGGCTGGCGGGCAATCCGTCACCGACGGATTGCCCGCTCCCGAAGCGCAAAAGGCAATCCCCCCGGCGACCCCTCATCCGCCATCCAACGGTCAAATCGACGCCGTTTCAACGCTTCTTCAGAAGGAGATATTCATAGGCCTCTGTCACCTTAATAAACACCTCATGATCTCCTCCCTTGTCGGGATGAATCTCTTTCGCCCTCATCCGGAAGACCCGAATCAGCTCCCGCCGCGTCATTCCTGTGTATTCTTCAACGGTTACACCCAGCTTTCGACAGGCGTCCTCCTCCGTCATCGACGCCGCCCGCTCGCCTCCCGCCCTCGCCGAAAAGTTCCGCCGCCTCAACAATTCCTCGATGTACTGCTTCCATGGCGACTGGTAATCCCAATCGTGGTCGAAATAAAGAATGATATATTTCAATAGGATAGGATGCAATACCTCGGAGTCCCGCGAGTCAACCCCACTAAAAAAGTGCGTATCCCGATTCACACGGCAAACCTCTTCGAGTAGAAACTCGTCAACTTTTTCCGGATCAAGCGCGGCCGGATGGTGCTTGAGAAAATTTCCCGTAAAATATGTTTCGATTTGAAACGCCGTGTAAATATAGCTTCGGATTTCCGTAGGGCGGAGCCTGCGCTCCATCTCATCGAAAATATGTTCAATTTCGTCCCGGCTCTTCTCTAGCAGTATGTTCAGAAATGGCCAATTCCGGCCCTCCAGCCTCCCTATGTCCACCCGTCCGCATCGCAGAAAGTGAATCCGCCGCTTATCGAAAGAATGCAACTCCTGTTGCGCTCTAAGCTCTTCTTCGGTAGACAGTGAACATCGCCGCCGTCCACTGGTCCCGCAGTGGCCGAAGTTTGTGAGCACCCTGCGAATATGCGGCGGCAGAAATGGAAAGAAAAGCTCCTCCAAATCCCGGGATGTGTAGTCTACGCCCTTCTCCTGGAGAGAGTCCTCCAACTCCTCGGAAAAATAGAAGCCATTCCCTCCTGGATAGATAATGCACGCCCGGGGATCTTCCCCCAAATGGAACAAATCGCGACACTGCCAGCAATCCCCATCGCGGTAGGATTCCCGAATAACGTAGCGGCAGCATCCATTATCCCAAACACGTCGCAGGTACACGTTGCCTCCTAACAGCGCTAGCCATCGGCACGAGCAGAATTTTAGTGTTGCAGGCCTTACCCATTGAGACGCCCCAGCAATTCAGGCATTAAGTTCAAATAGAACGTCACGTTGGGTTGCCTTAAAAAGAGCGAGACGCTACGGGAAGGTTCCAGCGGTCTGACCCAATCCTCATCGCAGAGGGCTAATAGAGAATAACTCAGTGTTGTAGAAAGTCAATGTGATGGAGGAAGCTTACGATGGGCTCTCACGTGCAGGCGGGTTCCGATGTGCTCGGAAGAAATTCTCGGATGTCCATGGCGTAGATGGGACGCCGCGGTGGAGCACAACTTCTTGGAATGGCGGGGTGCGGTCCCGGAGCTTGAAATAAAACCGGCCGAGCGGAAAGTTTCCACTCGGCCGGTCTGTCTATGCCATTACAACTAAGAGCTGATAACTAGAAGGACCAGAGCAGCTGAGCGCCGGTTTCCCAGATGTTATCATCATCAGCATACACGGTGAGAGCATCGCCAGCGAACAGATATGCGCCGACGAGGCGGATCGCCAAACCGTCAACGATCTGCTGATCGACGTAGAAATCAAACTCGTGGCCGATTTCATTGTCAGTGCCGTTGATCTTCTTCGTTGCCGTATTGAGGTCGGCAATGACGTCGTTAGCAGTCTGGATATAGTAGTAGTTGAGAGTCAGCTTCGTGGTGGGAAGAGCCTGCCACGCGCCGCCAACGGAAATCATCCACAAGTTGGAGGGACCATCCGCCGCATTGTAGTCGCCTCTATGCTTGGCAAGAATGTGATCGCGATCGCTCGCCTCACCAATGCTAGCATCCAAGGTGCCACAACCCATAATTTCGGACCAGTAGTGCGAAGCGCCGGAAGGGTACCGGAAGCCCTCGTCTTTGTCATCCGTCAGATCGTCGTCGCCGGAGGTATAGAAACCACCAAGAGTAAAAGTGAAAGGATCGAAGCTGAAGGTCGCTCCGGCTTCAACCATGAAACCGGTATAATCCACATCGCCCGCCGGCCCGCCAACAACGCCAATATTCTTGTAGCTGCCGAGGTTCTGGACGTAGTTAGCGAAAACATTCAGCCAGTCCATCTTATACCCAAGGGACAAACCGAGATCGAAGAGGTTGTTATCTTCAACCAGCCCCGTAGCCGTATTGTCCAACGTGAACTGAACGGCGCTCCCATTTCCGCTCTCCTTCCAGGTGGAAACCATGGTAGAGCCGGAAGTATTGTCGCCATAGAGGCTAGCGGTGGGGTTCGGGAAGAACTGAGTGCTGATCGGCTGGTCGCCGGCGGCCTGCCAGAAGCCAAAGAGAGAAGCCTTCAGGGGGCCTTCAGCATAGTCAAAACCAAGGAACAGATCATTAATATCGTCCTGGGTGCTTGTAACATCTTCATTGCGCGCGGCAATGTAGCCCAAACGAATATTGAAGCCATTCATCTTGGTCGAGAAAACAGCCGCGGAATAATCGTTGTCGGCGATCCAGCTATTGAGAATCGCGATGCCCTGCACGCCGAGGGTGGCCCGAACAGGCGTCTCGGGGATCAGGAAGTCGAGGTAGACGTTCTTCATTTCCAGGTTGGTCGCGTCAGCTCCAACGTCACCGCCGCCATGACGACCGGCTCCAGACGTCTCGTTGCCCCACATCGTGTCTGCTTCCCACTTCGTCACCACCTGCAGGCGCTCACTGGCGATGAAAGAGAAGTACATTCTCAAGCGCTGATCGATCCAGAAAGAGTTGTCGTCGATGTCGTCCGTGCCATCGGCAAGATTGTCATGGGCCTGGAGACGCAGACGGAACATACCGCCATACTTGAAATCAACACCGGCAAAGCTAGGAGCCGCAACAACGGCTACCAGCAACAGAGCCATCAAAGCCACCAAATAACGTTTCATCTCTTTCCTCCCAAAAGAAACGCTTTCATTGAAAAGCACTATGCCCCAAAATCATCATTGAACAAATAAACTCACTCTCCCTTGGGTCTTTCACCCCCCTTCGTCTCTTGGAAAGCCCACGCAACCGCTGCGCTCTGCAAAATCCGTCCGGCTTCGTTGTCCAACATAAGCAGAATCAATCCTTTGCCATTGTCAGCGCCCCAAAATCCACCGGGTCAGCCTCTCCAGCCGCGCACCAGCGCCAAGCCACCCAATTATCCAAGCTTCGCTCTGCTTTGTAACGCAGAAACAAGTAAGATGTCAAGCCAAAAACAAAAATGTAGGACCGGCTTAAAACTATCCCCAACTTGTATGGTTTTTTGCACCAACGTAAAGCCATTATCAAAGTTTGATTTTGACTTGTCAGCCGTTTTTGAATATTGGTATTAGCGCCGTGCAAGGTAGCATGGACGGGAAAAATTAAATTTCGAGGCATGAAGGAGTTCGTTAATGCAACTTTGTCGAATAAGCAAAATAACCCTGTTTCTTATCATGACCCCATTTCTGGCGCTGTTTTGCAGCGCCGAGGTCCGAGCCGAAGCGCCAGTCAAAGTGGCCGTTTTACCTTTCACGGTGAACGCTCCCAGCAACATGGCGTACCTCAGGGACGGCGTCCGCGACATGCTGGCATCCCGGCTCGCCTGGAAAAACAAAGTCCAGGTGGTGGACCGTGCAACTACTGATGAGATGGTAAAGGGGGCGAAGTCCGCCCTTTCGGACAACGAGGCTGTCAAATTGGGTCAATCGCTGCGGGCGGACTATGTGCTTTCCGGCAGCATCACCGCAATAGGCCAAGCAGTGAGCATAGACGCGGTCATGTTGCCAGTCCAGGGCGCCGCTGAGCCAATGCGTTTCAGCAAGCATTCCGACAACCTGGATGAACTCGTTCCGACAGTTAACCAGTTCGCGCAGGAAATCAACCAGAAGCTTTTCGCCCGCCCTGCCGACCAGACGGACGTGACATCCTCCGCGCAGGCAGACGAACCCTCGTTCAGCAACCGCAATCCTGAACTCCTCATCCCCATGGGAGCCAGCGGTGATAAGACGTCCCCTTTCAATCCTAACTTCATTGAGGTAACGCCGGAAGGCTCGATTAGCAACTCCGGGATGTGGAAGAGTCAGACGATCCTCGAGGGCGTGGTGAGCATGGACGTCGGCGACCTCGACGGTGACAAACGCCCCGAAGTCGTCACGGTGAGCAACAACAAACTCACGGTCTACCGCAGAGAAGCGAACGCACTCAGGGCCATCGCCGTCTACAACGCCGCCAAACTTGACAAGTTTATTTACGTTGCGCTCGCCGACGTCAATAGAGACGGAAAAGACGAGATTTATCTCACGGATATGCACCAGTATAACGATCCAAGGGGAAGCAACTCTGGTGAATCCATTTCCTCCGGCCAGACCGAATCCAAGGAGCCAACCTCTTTCGCGCTCACCTTGGTGAACGGGAAGCTGCAGGTCGCCAGCAAACCGGCGCCCTATTTCCTGAACGCCATCGCCATGACCGGCAGGGGTAAGGTGCTGATTGGGCAAAAACCAGGGCAGGACGAAACATTCGACTCCACTGCGTATGAAATGACCCTGCGAGGCGACCAGCTTATTCCGGCGGCCCCGATGTCACTGCCTAGACGCTGCAACGTGTTCAACTTCGTGCGGGCCGACGTCAACGGAGACAAAGCAGACGAGTATGTCGCCATAGACAACGACAGCGAACTGCTCATAATGGATTCTGCGGGCTCTCCACTCTCCAAAAGCAGCAAGCACTTCGGGGCCACGACAAACTATATCCTCGGGAAAGTGCACGACCTTCGATACAATCAGGTTGACTATTATTACATCCCGAGCCCCATCGCGGTGTACGACGCAAACAAGGATGGCAAGCCAGAGATTATTGTAAACTGCAGCTCCGATTATAGCGGAATGATGCCGGAAGGCCTCAAGTACTATGACCGGGGGCAGGTCGTGTCGCTATCCTGGGATCAGATGGGGTTCGTTGAGAACTGGAAGACGCGCGAGATCAACGGAATGGTGACGTCTGTGCGCATCGCC
>CALFXO010000068.1 GCA_937958025.1 uncultured Syntrophobacteraceae bacterium | reverse complement strand
TATTGAATCGGCCGCCGCTCCGATCTCCATTCCTGTCGAAACCGATGGGACAAGCGCAGCGGCAGCCAACGCGCCGGCGCAGGCCCCGCAGATCACGAACCCGGACCCCGTGATTGCTTCCAATCAGCCCGTTGCACCCGGACAGGCTATTGAATCGGCCGCCGCTCCGATCTCCATTCCTGTCGAAACCGATGGGACAAGCACAGCGGCAGCCAACGCGCCGGCACAGGCCCCGCAGATCACGAACCCGGACCCCGCGGCTGCCCTGAACAAGCGAGTGTCGTCCCGGCAGGCGACTGACGCGGCGCAGGCTGCAAGCTCTGATGAGGCGAACGTAGGCGTGGGTTCCTTAAAAGAAGCAGCAAAAACTGCGTCAGCTCAAATTCCAGCGACAGATCCCACCACCGCAACCGCTGGAATTAGCCGGGCCGTGGCGCCCGATCAGGCGAAACCCGAACGGTTGGATGACCTCCCCAAAACGGAAAAGGCGGCGGTTGTCTCCTCTGCCTCTCCTGGTGATCCCACGGCCTCGCAGCCGGATTCGATAGCATCTGACGGATTGGATTCTCCCGGAGCCGTCAAGGAACTCCAGCGCGCGGATTCCGGCGGTGCATTTTCAAGCGTCTATTCTGACGCCGCAACGCAAACGCCAGACGCGGTTGATGAGCCGGCGGCTGCCTCTCGCAGAGATCCCAATGTCGCGGGCAAGAGCGAAAGGGCGGCGGACCTCGCTTCGAGAGGCGCCGAGCAGGCGGTTGAATCCCCATCCGGACAAGGCGGAGCAGGTTCGGCCTCGACAGGGGGCGACTCACAGGATAACCAGGACGCTTCGGCCTCCATTGATGACTTAATCAGACTGGACAAGAGCAGAAGCCAGAAGATCGGGAGCGAACACTACCAGGCCTTTGCGGAGTCCCTCCAGAACAGCGTAAGCCATCAGAACAGCGCTTCCACGGGCAAGGCCGATGGAACGCTGTCGCTGAGCGACCCGTCCTGGACGCAGGACCTTTCCCGGCAGATCCAGGACCTCCACCGGCAGGACCGCAACCGGATGACGCTGGAGCTGGAGCCCCGGAACCTTGGGCGGCTCACAATAACCATCGAGGCGGTGAAGGACCAGGTGAATGCCGTGGTTTCCACGGGAAGTGAGCACGTTAGGGACATGCTCCTCAACAACTCCTCAGCTCTCAGCACCCACTTGCAGCAGGAAGGATTGACGCTCAACCAGCTCCAGGTGGACGTCCGCCAGCAGGGGAACGGGCGTCAGGCGTTCGAGCAGACTTGGGCGCGGCAGGGCCAGAGGAGTATTTCATCCGGAAAAGACGGAAGCTTCGATCAGACGCCGCAAACCGTATTGAACGCCGCGTATGTCCGGCCCGCCACCAGCGGCCGTATCAGCCTGTTCGCATGATCATCGGGCGATGGGCATAGACCAATAACGCCATAAGGAGTCGGGCAATGTCCACTTCATCCACATCCTCCGTGAATTCCAGTGTGAGCAGCGCGCTGAGCAGCGCGGTGAGCTCGGCGACGTCGTCTGGCAGCACATCCCTCAGCATGGACAACTTTCTAACGTTGTTCACGACGGAGCTTCAGTACCAGGACCCAACGAACCCGCTGGAGTCCTACGAGCTGGCGGCGCAGCTCGCTCAGTTCAGCACCGTCGCGGAGCTGACCGACATCAACACGAACATCCAGTCGCAGGAATCATACCTTTCGTCGATCAACAACGCCCTCATGCTGGATCTTATCGGCAAGGACGTGGTTGCGACGACGGACAGCCTCCAGGTGGAAAGCGGCGAGGTGCATCCGGCCTCATTCACCATCGGGACCGACGCTTCCTCCGTCACGGTGAAAATCTACGATTCCTCCGGCGATCTGGTTCGCAGCCTGGATCTCGGCGAACAGACCTCGGGCTCTCACAGCATCGGATGGGATGGTCTCGATAGCAGCGGGCAGACCGTGGATGATGGGACCTACACCTTCACGGTGGAAGCGGAAGACGCGGATGGCGAATCGATCGATGCATCGACCTCCGTAACAGGAACTGTTTACGCGGTGCAACTGGATTCGTCCAGCACCAACATCATCCTGAACAGCGCGGATGGTCCCTCGGTGACGATCGACAGCGTAACGCAGGTTCAGAAAACTGATGAGACAGAGGAGTAGGGCCACTGGCGCTCGCCCCCTCCCGCCGAAAACGGAAACCGAACCGATTTTAGTATGGTAATAGTATGTAGATGAAATAAAAAGGAGAATCAATATGTCACTCAATTCGGCAATGTATATCGGGGCGACGGGCCTCAACACTTACAGCACCGCGCTGCAAGTCGTGAGCGACAATATAGCCAACTCCAACACCACGGCCTACAAAGCCAACGAGGTCCGCTTCGGGGACATGGTGAGCGGTTATATGCCCATCACCACAAAAGATTCTGACCATATGGGAGCGGGCGTCTCCATCCTCGGCAACTTCACCGATTTCAGTCAGGGCTCGATAAGCTCAACGTCGAATTGGTCGGATCTGGCCATAGACGGCAACGGGTATTTCAGGGTGTCCGACATAAATGACGCCGGAAGGACCGTGGGACAGACATACCTTACCCGTGACGGAAGCTTCCACGTAAACAGCGACGGCTACCTCGTGAACAACTCGGGCCTGGCGGTGCTCAACGCCGATCTGGAGCCCATCAAGGTGATGCAGTATCCGGATGATCCCGAGTACGACAACATGTATGTTGACTCCGACGGCCAGATCTACGGCACACGGATAAGGACGGTGGATCTTGAGAGCACCGAAAATTCCATCAACAAGAAAACAGCGGCGACGTTGAGCGATAGCACCCTCTCGCAGGCATCGGGCGACCCAGTGACTCTGTCCTATGAGGCGGCGGCGGGGACGGGAGACGCCAGCTCGGTGACGGTTAAGATTTACGACAAAGACGGCAATGCGGTGCGGACCGAAACCATCAACAGCACGGTTGCCGATGGCGCGACCGAAACCTGGAGCTGGGACGGCTTGAACGATGCTGGAGAGGCGATGTCGCCGTATGAAACATACACATATGAAGTGTCGTCGCCGGAAGGGAACGTCAGCATCCCCACGGGCGACAGCAGCTCATTTGTCCTGACCACCGCCTCTGTAGCCATGCAGTATGAAGCTCCGTCCGGATCGGGGGACGCAAGCTCCGTGACCATCAATGTTTACGATCCTTCGGGGACCTTGGTCCGCACCCAGACCATCTCCGGCACGCTGGCGGATGGCTCGAGCGGGACCTGGAACTGGAATGGCCTCGACGATTCCGGCAACCCGCTGCCGGCGGGCACGGGTTACACCTACACCGTTTCGTCTCCCGAAGGAAACGTCGATATTCCCTCAACAGCCAGCGGAACCTTCAATCTGACGTCGGACGACGCTCAGGATGACAACGTCAGCTTCACGCTCACCCAGGATTCCTACGTCGCCTATCAGGTGTACGATTCGGACGGAAACCTGGTGAAGACCATCGACGGCGGCATTATGACCGGAGCGTCCGCGGGCACGACCTACAATAGCCAGGCCATATGGGATGGGACCGATGAAAACGGCGACCAGGTGGCTCCCGGCAGCTATACGGTGAAGGTCAACACTTCGCCGGTCACCGGTGGCGTGAGCACTGTGGACTACAACCTCCTCACCGACGCGGACGTCACTTTCAAGGTGTACGACTCGGATGGAACTCTGGTGAACACCGCTACCATCACCGGGCAGACGGCGGGCAACCACTCCTGGAGCTGGAACGGCAAGGACAGCGACGGAAATCCCGTCGCCGCCGGGACATACACCTATGAAGTGAGCACTTCAAAGGACGATGTATCCGAAGCCATAGATGGAGCGACAGTGCACGTCACGGTGGTCTCCAATGAGGATGGCCTCGTTAGGGAAGGGACGAATCTCTTCAGCATGAGCACGGAAGCGGGAGCCGCGGTGGACTCGGGCGAAAGCTGGGAGAACACCGTCGGAACGGTCACCGACTACAGCCTGGAAAGCTCCAATGTTGACTTGGCCACGGAAATGGTGAATATGATTATCTACCAGTCAACCTACAATGCGAATTCCAAGTCGATCACCACCGCGAGCGGCATGATCGACACCACCATCAACCTGATTCGATAGACCGGGGTGGATGACGATCGGTGACGGGGCCGCGCGATAAGAGATAATTCTCCCGGCCCCGGAGCCGCCGATAGGGGCCGCCCTTCTTGAATCCGAAAAAGGGAGGGATGCCGTATGTCGTTCCAGGAAATCCTGCTCGAAAAAATGGGGGGCGTCACCGTTCTCACGCTCAACCGGCCCGAGGCGCGCAATGCACTGACGGATGAGAGGATGATCGATGAAATCGTACTTGCGTGCGCGTCGGTGCAGGAGGACCCAGACGCGAAGTGCCTCGTCCTGACGGGCGTGGGTCCGGCTTTTTCCGCTGGCGGGAACGTTAAGGACATGGCCGAGCGGAAGGGCATGTTCGCGGGCGGCCCGGCGGAGCTTCGGGAAAACTACCGGCGCGGCATCCAGCGCATCCCCCTTGCGATGCAGCGCCTCGACGTTCCGGCCATAGCCGCGGTGAACGGCCCCGCCATCGGCGCGGGGTGCGATCTTGCGTGCATGTGCGATATCCGGATAGCCAGCGAGGCGGCGCGCTTTGGCGAGACGTTCGTCTCGCTCGGACTGATCCCGGGCGACGGCGGAGCGTATTTTCTCCCGCGCGTCGTCGGGTTCGCCAAGGCCCTGGAACTCGCCTTCACCGGCAGGGTGTTCGACGCGGCGGAAGCGCTCCGCATAGGCATGGTGACCGAGGTGCTCCCGGCTGAGGAGCTGATGCCACGGGCCATGCAGATCGCTTCTGAAATCGCGAGGCAGCCTGGGCAGGCGCTCCGGCTGGCGAAACGGCTCTTTCACCTGGCGCAGGGAAAGAGCCTCGAAGAAACCCTCGAAATTTCAGCGGCCTACCAGTCGATTTGCCACCACAGTCCCGAACACGCGCAGGCGCTGGAAGACTTCTTTGCGAGGCAGCGAAAACGGGAAGACCGCAATTAGACTCGTTTTTGAAATTTACGCTTTCGTAGGACAGGGTGAGTCCCCCGAATCAAGACGTTCAAACCGCAACGAGTGTAGCTCCATCTGGAAGGGGCGGGGCGGGCCTAGCTGCGGCCCGCAACGCCCCTTCTTCACCTAAATCCGATTTTTCATACCAGGGAGAGGCTGGTTCTCACTCTTTCGTATGCGTTGTCGTCCAGTTTTTCCAGGGGCCGCTCCGCAATGAAGTGCACCATCGACTTGACGTCCGGCGTGAAGACTTTTCCCGATTTTATGAGAGGGGTCTTCAGGATGTAATGAAATCCATCCCCGAGGTCGATCAGGATGTCCAGGTCGTCGTAGTCTTCGAGCAGTTCCACGATGAGAGCGCTCACCGCCATGCCTTGCCCCCTCACCCGCCGCTCTTCTTTCTTATTGGAGTAAACTTCCAGCATGCCGTCATCCAGGGTGACAGCGGTGTTTCCCGGAGTAAAGATGAATCCGGATTCCACCGGATAGTGACCCTCTTCGATATATATCCAATGATCCATGGTCGCTTCGCTCCCGAATCGTTGTATGGTTATGCGCCTGACCGCATCCGCGCCGGGAGACGTTCTCCCCTCGCACGCCCTTGCGGTCCATTCGATCCATGATTAAGAATAATGCATCATCTATCCACGCGCCACAGGAATCGCCGGAATCGGCGATGATCCAAGGGGGGGTGGGAAGGATGCGTGTGTCTCATGATCCATATATGTCTCATCGCGCAACCGATACATGAGCAGTGGGCGAGGTGTTGGCGCCTTCCGCGTCATCCGTCTACTTTCCAATAAGTGCGGCGGAATATGAGCTGCCGGGGCGCCGGGAAAGCGTCTCATTATTCTTTCATTTTCTGATACACTCCTCTCGCGCAGAACGGCCTCATGCCGGTTTTCTCTTGTCATGGCGGTAGGTTCAGCGCCTACGCGCCTTCTATGGCATGCTCCTTGCCTCTTATCCTCGCTACGAGTTCCATTGATGTTGATAGGCATCTTATGCTCAGATTGCTGGAGAAAAGCGCCATGAGAGCATGCGACAGGGTTATCCGGAAAACGCTGGAATTGGCAGCACAGTTGGCTGAACTGGCGGATGAAGGCGACATGGTCCGGGAAGACGTGAACTGCGGAGTGCTGTACGGCATCGTGCGGGATTCCGCGTATAAAATAATGAAGCTTGCGGAGCAGGAGCGGGAATCGCACATCCGGAAGGGTTGGTGGCGGGAGGATGATTGCGATTGCGACAGCCGTGCGTCTTGACGCACGGCTGGAAGACATTCCTGCGCGCCGCGTGCGGTTCAGGATGGAGCCGCCGCAATGTTCATGACGGCGGCCGCCCGATGGAATTCTGATTCGGTTTTTGCTCGACACTCGTGAACAGAATTGGAGGAGAAGACAAAATGGACGTTCTCATGCTTTCAAGGCTTCAGTTCGCCGCCGCGACCTTTTTTCATTTCCTGTTCGTTCCGCTCACCCTGGGGCTTTCCGTGCTGGTGGCCATCATGGAGACGAAATGGGTGCGGACGGGGGATGAAGAATACAAGCGGATGGCCAAATTTTGGGGAAAGCTCTTCCTCATCAATTTCGCCATAGGAATAGTCACCGGCATTACGTTGGAATTCCAGTTCGGGACCAACTGGTCCCGCTATTCCCGGTACGTGGGAGACGTCTTCGGCTCGCTGCTTGCCATTGAAGCCTCGGCCGCCTTTTTCCTGGAGTCCACCTTCATAGGCGTGTGGGCCTTCGGCTGGGACAGGGTTTCCCCCAGGCTGCACATGGTGAGCATGTGGCTGGTGGCGATAGCGAGCAACCTTTCCGCCGTCTGGATTCTCACCGCCAATGCGTGGATGCAGCACCCGGTGGGCTACGTGATCCGAAACGGCCGCGCGGAGCTCGATGATTTCATGGCGGTCGTCACCCAGCCTTTCGCCATGCAGCAGATCATCCACACTGTGGCGGGCGCCTACATTCTCGCCGGCTTCTTCGTTATGGGCGTTTGCGCCTACCATCTTCTTCGCAAGCAAAACGTGGAATTTTTCACCAGATCTTTCCGGATAGCCGCCGCCTTCGCACTCATCTTCTCGCTGGTGGAAGTCGTCCAGGGGCACGTCCACGGCGGCGAAGTCGCCAAGATCCAGCCGACCAAGCTGGCCGCGATGGAATCCCTCTGGGATACGACAGACAATGCCCCCCAGTACCTTTTCCTTATTCCCGATGAAAAGAACGAACGCAACCTCGTGGAGATCGGCGGCATTCCCGGCGCTCTCAGCATGCTGGCTTACCATTCCCCTTCCGCCACGGTCAAGGGGCTGAAGGACTTCCCCAAGGAGGACAGGCCCCCGGTGCTGCCCACCTTCATCGCCTTCCGCGTAATGGTGGGACTCGGGCTCCTCTTCCCTCTCCTCGCCCTGATCGGCTGGATCAAACGGAACCGCCTGATGGAGAACGCTGGCTATCTCAAGGCGATGCTCTTCGCGATGCCCCTTCCCTACATCGCCCTGCAAGCCGGGTGGATAGTCGCGGAAGTGGGGCGCCAGCCGTGGGTGGTCTATGGCATGATGCGCACGAGCGACGCCGTTTCCCCCATCAGCGGCTCCCAGGTGATGGGATCGTTCATCGCTCTCGTTGGAGTGTACACGCTGCTCGGCATCGCCGCGTTCTATCTCCTCGCGCGGTATGCGCGCAAGGGGCCGCAACCGTCGTCATCCGAAGCCACTGCTTAGCAAGGGAGGGTGTAAAAGATGCTTGAATCTGTCTGGTTCATACTTTGGGGTGTTCTGTGGGCCGTCTATTTCGCGCTGGATGGCTTCGACCTGGGGCTTGGGACGCTGGTCCCGGTGCTTGCCAAGAGCGACGTGGACAAGCGCATCATCTATAACAGCATGGGACCGTTCTGGGACGGCAACGAAGTGTGGCTCATCACGGCGGGCGGCGTCACGTTCGCGGCGTTCCCGACGACCTACGCGGTCATGTTCAGCGGCCTTTATTCGGCGCTCATGATCGTGCTTTTCGCGCTCATCCTCCGGGGCGTTTCCTTCGAATTCCGCGGCAAGCTCGACAGCCCCATGTGGACGGCGATCTGGGACGGGTGCGTCGTGCTGGGAAGCTTCGTTCCGGCGCTTCTCCTGGGCGTGGCCTTTGCCAACATCTTTGAGGGAATCCCTATCGACGAAGCGGGGGTCTTTCAGGGCAACCTCTTCACCCTGCTGAATCCTTACGGGCTGCTCGGCGGCGTGCTCTTCCTCTGCATGTTCACGACCCACGGGGCGCTCTGGCTCGCGGTGAAAACCGAAGGCCCGCTGCACGACCGCGCCGCCGCGCTGGCCAGGAAGCTCTGGCTCGCGCTCGCCGTGGTCGCCGTTATCTTCCTTGTCGCAACCTGGTTCGCGACGAGGCTCTACGATAACTACCTGCAAAATCCTTTTGTCTTCACCATTCCCATCGTGCTGATCCCCGTCATTCTGGTCGCCGCCCTCTTCATGATGCGCTTCTACATGGGCAAGGGGAGCTGGTGGAAGGCGTGGTTCGCCTCCGGGCTCACGATCATCGGCGCGACGCTCTTCGGCGTCGCCGGGCTCTACCCGAACCTGCTGCCGTCGAGCCTCAATCCGGCCTACAGCCTGACGATCTACAATTCGTCGTCGAGCCCCCTGACCCTCAAGATCATGCTTGGCGTGGCGCTCACCTTCGTCCCGATCGTCATCGCCTACCAGAGCTGGGTGTACTTCATGTTCAGGGACAAGGTGACGGAAGATCACCTGGCCTACGACGAGGCGTATTAGGGCGCGTCTGATGGAATAATCTAAAGCTTTAGAAAAACTAAAAGCCCCTCCCGGCAGTAACTGGGAGGGGCTTTTAGCCGGAGGGGAAGAGCGCGGAGTCACCGTGCTTTCCGGATGCCCTTCAGTGTGAAGATAGATCGGCGGGCGTTGCTCGGCCAATAGAAAATGAAGCAGCGCTATCGATACTGCCGCGACTCGCTGCGCCCCAGCATTTTCCTCGCCGCCGCCCTCACCTCCCGGAAGCACTCCGGCGGCTCCCGCATCGCGGCGTCGGGGTTGATCCACTGAAACTCCGGGTCCGCCCGGAACCAAGTCATCTGCCGCTTCGCGTAGCGGCGCGTTTCCTGCTGGATCTGTCGCACGGCCTCCTCAAGCGTCGTATTGCCCAGAATATACTGCGTCGCCTGTCTGTAGCCGAGGGACTGCATGGGCTTGAGTTCCGGCCCGTAGCCCATCTCGAGGAGGCGGCGCACTTCCTCGATGAATCCCTGCTCCAGCATCAGGTGCACGCGGGCGTCGATCCGCGCGTAAAGCTCCTCCCGATCCCGGTGCAGGAATATCTTGACGACGCGGCGGTAGGGGGCGTCCTGGAAACCGTGCCGCTCCTGCCACTCGGTGAGCGGCGCCCCGGTCAGGCGATAGACTTCGAGCGCCCGGAGGATGCGCTGCCTGTCGTTCGGATGGATGCGGCGCGCCGCCCGAGGGTCCACCCTGCCGAGTTCGGCGTGCAGCTCGTCAAGCCCCCGCTCCTCCAACTCGCGGCGCAGCTCCTCTTTCACTTCCTCGCTTCCCGGCGCGCCGGGGCAGACGCCATGGAGGAGCGCCTTCATATAGAGGCCGGTGCCGCCGACCACCAGCGGGACTTTCCCCCACCGCAGGAGTTCGTCGACGACAGGGCGGGCCGTCTCCGCGTACCGGCCGGCGTCAAAAGGCTCGTCGGGCGCAACCACGTCGATGAGGTGGTGGGGGGCCTGGGCCCTCTCTTCCGGGGTGGGCTTTGCGGAGCCAATATCCATCAGCTTGTAGACCTGCATGGAATCGGCATTGACGATCTCCCCATTCCACTCGGAGGCGAGGCGGAGCGATAGCGCCGTCTTCCCGACGCCTGTCGGCCCCGCGAGGAGAACGACCGGCAGAATGTCTTCCCGTGGCTTATATCGCACACTACGCATGCCTGCTCCATGCATTCATCGCCGCCGACCTCCTATCCGATTGCCGTGCCCTGAAGCATTTCACGCACTTCCGCCCGATTTCCGCCCCTTCTCTTCATTGGATGCGCGCGGACCCGCATAGTACTTGCCATGCTTGTAATAATAGCCGCTGTAAGGGCTTGCGGCATCCAGTTTGTTCACTATGCAGCCCATGAGGCGCGCTCCGGCGGAGGTGAAGCTTCGCAGAACGATCCTGAGGGTTTCCCGGTCCGTTTCTCCTAACGCCGCGACGAGGAGCGTCGCGTCGGCAAGGCTCCCGAGGATGAGCGCATCCGAAAACCCCGCCGCCGGTGGACCGTCGAGCACAATTCTATCATAGCGCTTCGTCAGGTCGTAGAGAAGCGACCCCATGCGCTCGGAGGCCAGAAGTTCCGACGGACTGGGCGGCGCCGGGCCAGAGGGGACGAAGTGGAGGCATCCCCCGTCGCCAGCCGCGACTTCCGATTCGACAATGAAAGCCTCCGGGCTTGCGCCGCTAAGGACCTCGCTCAGGCCTGTATCGTTGGGCGCGCCGAGGGCCTGGTGCAGGCGCGGCCTGCGGAGGTCGCAGTCGAGGACGACCACCTTCTCCCCGAGGGCCGCGAACGCCTGGGCGAGGTTGTACGCCGCCGTGCTCTTTCCCTCGCCGGGGCTCGTGCTGCTTACGAGCAGCGTTTTGAAAGGCCGCTCCCCGGACGGTTCCGACAACCGGATGGCGGCCCGCACGGAGCGGACCGCCTCGGCGAACGCGGAGCGGGGGAATTCCGTCGTCAGGCGGTCGAGCCGCGTTGGCTCCTTGCCTTCCACCAGGGGCAGCGCGCCAAGGACCCGCACGTGAAAACGCTCCTGAAACTCGTCGACGCTCTTCACCTTATTGTCGA
The DNA here is from genome assembly GCA_937958025.1 of uncultured Syntrophobacteraceae bacterium. Classification (GTDB taxonomy): domain Bacteria; phylum Desulfobacterota; class Syntrophobacteria; order Syntrophobacterales; family Syntrophobacteraceae; genus CALFXO01. The sequence goes on along the minus strand of CALFXO010000068.1, from coordinate 5,025 downwards.
GATGCTCGCAAAGGAAAGCAGCCCCTACGGCCCCGGCCGCCGCCGCAATGCTTGCCAGCAGCAGGTTGAACAAGACCCGTGGCTTGAAAGGCGCAAGGGGGAGCGCCGCATAATCCACCACCCGTATGCTCGTCATTCCGGAGCCGACGTTTGCGTCGATTTCCCGGGATCTTTCCAGTAAACTCTGATGGATTTCCTTTTCGGCCTCCACTTCGCGCGCAAGGATGTTGTACTGCACCACCCTTTCGTTTACCGAAAGCGCCATGGCCTTGACCTCCTCCGCCTTCACCAACAGGGCGTCTTCCCTGGCCGCGCTCGAAAGGCTGTCCTGCCGCACGCCCTCGATGATCCGCCGCTCCTCCTCCCGGATTCTCCCCTCGATATCCCGCACCTTGCCCCTCAAACGCTTCAGCTTTGGATAATCCTCCTTATAGACCAGCGCCAGCTCTTCACACTCCGTCTGCGCATCGGCCCACTTGCCGCGCAAGCCGCGGAGCAGGTCGCTTTCGGCAGACGCAGGCAACGCGCCCGCGCCCCCTTTCTCCACCCGCTTGTAGTCGGACTCCTTGGCAACGCGCTCTGTCTCCGCTTCCGCAAAAGCTCTGTTGACTTCAGCGAGCTGACGCTGCACGCGGTTCAGGTTGGGGTCTAGAGACGCAATGCCGCTTTCCCTCGCGAACCGGGCGAGGCTTTCCTCGGCCCTTTCGAGCCGAATGCGCGCCGCATCGAGTTGCCCATCCAGTTGCCGTTTCGCCGCTTCCGCCGCTTCCATCCGGCTGTCCAGCTGCCAGGCGATAAATTCCCTTATGATCGCGTTGACGACGTCGCGTGCGATCGCGGCATCGGGAGAATCGAAAGTCACCAGCGCCACCATGGCATCGCCGTCCTGCTGCACGTGGAAATTTTTCCGGAAAATCGCTTCGGCGCGCCTGGCTCGGCGCATCTCCTCCAGCTGAGGGGAAGGAGCGCCGCCTTCGCCGAGAGGAACGGAAAGCCACGCATGGACAGCGGACCGCAACTTCCTGAGAAACCGCGGGAGCCCGGCTTCCTCCCTGCCGTTGTTCGTCAGGGCGTTCCCCATGTTGAGTTTGTCGATGACCCTTCGCGCAAGGGAGGCGCTCTGGAAGAGCTTTAGTTGCGTCTGAACGAATTCCTGTGTTTCGAGCTGCTCCGCGGTGACTTCCTCGAATTTTGTCACCCTGGGCGTCTGGGGGCTGAGTTCCACGCGCCCTTCCGCCCGGAAGAGAGGGCGCGTTGCAAGCGTCACAATCATCGCGGTGAAGAATATGAACACCCCGACCACCAGGGCGGCCCACTTGCGCCGCAGGACCACCTCGATGTAATCCCGAGGGTCTGGGAGAGCGCTGAAATCAGATCCGGAAAATCGTTCCCCGCTGTCAGGGGGAAGAGTCTTCGATGGAGCGGAAGTAGGGTTGCCTTCAGGCCTGAGATGGTCCATTTATTCTCTTGTTGACACTTCCGTGAGGAGGGTGCAAGGTTCCAAAAAACAAAAAAAATGCTGCGGAGGGGCCGGCGTTTGGATGGTTTTGCCGCCCGAAAATATGAGCGCCGTGCGCGGGCGGCTGCATTTCATTTTAAAAAGGAGGATGCATGATGAAAATGCTGCGTTTTATTCTAATTGCGCCGGTTGCGGCGATCTTTTTCGCGGGGAGCGTCATAGCGCAGCCGCAAGGAACTGAAGGAGTTGGAGGACCCACGCCCCCGGTGAACGCTCCCGGGACTTTGCAGAGCCCCGCTCAGCCGCCGCAGGCTGGGATGACTCAGCCGCCGCCTCCGGCCGACAAGATGAAAAAGAAAGCGGTCAAACAAAAAAGATTCCTACGTCGGCCGCCGGAACCGCCCCCAATGCCGCCCAAGAAAATCAAGCGGATGGTGAAGCCGCCTCCACCACAGGCGGCGCCTGGAGAGAGGGGCGCTCCTGCCCCCAATCCCGTCACGCCTGGAGCCGCCGCTCCGGGGAAGGGGAATCAAGCCGAAGGGGCTGGCAAATTCCTCGGCCCTCAGCCGCAATAGTTTTTTCAATGGATTGCCGAGAGGCCCCGCAACCATTCGGGGCCTCTCGGCCGAACGTCCGTTCGCTCTCCCCTGCTGCGCCAGCTTCTGCACAGCCTGCCCTCCCTTTCCCCATTTGATGCGGCAAAACGCTTCTTTGTTCCTCAAAACACTTGCGCCCGTCAGGATCAGTATTTAATATGAAAAATATATCGAAGCGCTATTTGCATTAAGGCTGATCTTTTCCATTGCACAAAGGAGAAAGCCGATGAGTAAGTTCCACAAGTTTTTAGCCGCGATCCCCGTTCTTGCGATCCTTGCCGCCCCGAGCGCTTTCGCTCAACAGCCTCAGGGGATGGGGCCGAAGGACGGCGCATGCGGCGCCCCGGCCATGAGCGCCCCGGACGGAGCCCCCACAAGTTCAATGGTTATGCACGCGCCGGGAAAAGAGATCACAGTGGAAAGCCACATGCCTCCCCCGTTGCCAAGCGACATAAAGAGCGAAAAGACATATTTCAAGGAACGCCGTCATCACAGGAGCGTCCATCGGGACGCGAAGCCCGCGCCTCCCCCGCCGATGACGGGGCCGGCGAGCGCCGGGCAGTAAGCGGCGCAATGCCGTGGCGATCCTCTACGGCGCTGAAATCTTTTTTAGCGCGGCGCTGAAGAGGAGCGCCGCCGCTCCAGCGAGCGCCGCGAGGAGATGGATCGCCTCGACGGCGCGTTCTTCGCTCATTCCCCGCCTTACGAGGCGGTGAGAGGAGTGGTCCGCCCCTCCCTTGAAGGGGGACGCCCCGCGCAGGAGCCTCGCGACGGTCACGAAGGTTGCGTCGCATATCGGGACGGCGTTCGCGATTGCGGCGACGGCGAACGCCGCCAGCGCCCCGTGAGCCTGGCCCCGCATCCCGAGTCCTCCGTTCAGCGGCCCCGGCAGGTAGAGGACCGCAAGCGCACACCCGACAAAAAGACTTCCCGAATCCCCCATGAATATCGACGCCGGGCGCCGGTTGTGCACCCAGAACCCCGCAAGGGCCGAGGCCAGCAGCAGGGAGAGCGCAAGCGCGGGCGGCGATCCCCCGGAAGCCCCCGCGCCAAAGGCAGTCAGGGCCGCGAGGACCCCAAGCGCGATCACGGCCACCCCCGCCGCGAGCCCGTCCATGTTGTCCAGCATGTTGACGGCGTTGGTGAGGCCGACGATCCAGAATCCGGCTATTACGGCGTCTACTCCACGCCATCCCGTGAACGGAAACGCCCCTCCGGCCCCGATGAAGACGCCTGCCGCGACGGTCTGCCACAGCAGCTTCACGCCCGGTCGCAGCTCTTTCACGTCATCCACGAAGCCAACGAGGAACATGAGGAGAGCGGCTGCCAGCAGGGCGGTTGCGGGAAGCGCTTCGGACGATCCGGCCCGCAAGGCGCCGCTTTTGAGGAGCGTGAAGACCGCTCCCGGAAAGAAAGCCGCCGCGATGCCAATTCCCCCATGGAGCGCGACGGGCGACTGCCTCCATCGGTCTTCGCGTGGCGCCGACATCCAGCCAAAACGCCTGGAAAGGCTTCGCACCGCCACAACGCACGCAAACGACGCCGTGAAGACGCAAATCGTCGCGACCGCGAGCCATATTGCGCCAAGCGGCGCCGCCTCCGCCTCCATCAGGCGATGACGCCCTTTGCCCTCAGCAATTCAATGTAGAGGCGTTCCATGTCCGTGACGAGCCGGTCCACGGAATAGCGCGCGAGGGCGGCGGTCCGGGCTTCGCGCGCCGTGCGAAGCCGCTCCTCCTCGGGCGCGTGTAGCGCCTCCAGAATGCCGTGCGCAAGCGCTTCCGCATCCCCCGGCGGCGTCAGTCTCCCCAGCCTGCCGCGCTCCAGTATATCGGGGACGCCTCCCACGCGCGTCGCGACCACTGGCCGGCCGGCGGCCATCGCCTCGATGAGCGAAACGGGCGTTCCCTCGTTGTCCGACGAAAGCGCGACCACGTCGAGGTCTGGATAGACGTTCTCGATGTCCCTCCGCCATCCCGTAAAGTGTATATACTCCCCCATCCCGGCGGCGCGGGCTCGCCGCTCCAGCGCCTCGCGCTCATCCCCGTCGCCGACCAGCGCGAAGCGGACGCCGGGGTCGCGCCCATGGACGATGCGCGCCGCGTCGATAAAAAGCCCGAAGTTCTTTATTTTCACGAGGCGACCCACCACGCCGACGAGCTTCTGGCCGGGAAGGACCCCGAGTTCCACCCGGAGCCAGCCCTTGCTCCCCTCAGCCGCGCGCGCGAGGCGGTCAAGCTCCAGGCCGAGCGGCATTACAGTGATGCGCTCCGGGCGGGAAACCCCGAAGCCCACAAGCTCCTCCTTCAGGAGGGGGCTCGGGACGATCAGCCGGTCGCTCAGGCGGGCGCAGAACTTTTCCATCAGGGTAAAGAACGCGCTCCTGGCCGGCGAAAAATAGCCGCGCAGCACGTGGCCGTGAAAGGTGTGGCAAACGACGGGGGTCCCGGCGAGCCACGCCGCGACGCGCCCCGTAAATCCCGCCTTGGCGGTGTGCGTGTGCACGATGTGGGGCTTTGCCCGCCGCATGATGCGAAGGAGCTTCCATGTCGCCGCGAGGTCCCGCGCCGGGTGGATTTCCCTGCCAAGCTCCGGCACGGTTTCGACGCGGAGCCCGCGAGCCGTCGCCATGTCCCTCATGCTCCCTTCGTGTGGGCCTTCGCCGCCGGTTGCAAGCAGCGAATCGAACGCCCAAAGCCCCGCGTTCAGGTGGACGACATGAAGGGCCGGGCCGCCGATGTTCAGCCGCGCTATGACGCGCAGGATGCGGATGCGCTCGCCGCGACGGCTCAGCACGGGCCCTCCGCGAGCGCTTCTTCGTAGACGCGGGCGGTCTCGCGGGCCATCCGCTCCACGGTGAACGCCTCTTCCACGCGCCTTCGGCCCGCCGCGCCCATCCGAAGGCGCAGGGCTTCGTCCCCGAGGAGCCGGAGCAGCGCGCGGGCGAGCCCCGCCGGATCGCTGGGGGGC
>CALFXO010000067.1 GCA_937958025.1 uncultured Syntrophobacteraceae bacterium | reverse complement strand
GGCTGGGCAGCTCTACGGCCCGCTTTGCGCTCGCGCTCCCGTCATACTCTCACAAACGGAAGCTCACGGCGATTTTCAGGAAATAACGAGGTTGTTCATGCAATCACCAGAAACTCCCACCGGAGGAGATTTGCTCCCGGACAGCTACACCGCCCAGCAGATCACCGTCTTGGAAGGCCTCTCCGCCGTCCGAAAGCGCCCCTCCATGTACATAGGAAACGTGTCAACGGAGGGGTTGCATCATCTTGTCTATGAGGTGGTGGACAACAGCATTGACGAGGCGCTGGGGGGCCATTGCAATCATATCCGCGTGTACATCCATCTCGACGACAGCATCACGGTGGAGGACAACGGGCGTGGCATCCCGGTGGACCTGCATGAAAAGGAAAACATTCCGGCTGTCCAGGTCGTCATGACAATGCTTCACGCGGGCGGCAAGTTCGACAACTCCTCCTACAAGGTTTCCGGCGGGTTGCACGGGGTCGGCGTGTCGGTCGTGAACGCGCTGAGCGAATATCTCGACGTCGAAATCCGCCGCGACGGCAAAATTTATCGACAGCGCTACGAACGAGGAGATGTTAAATCTCCCCTCGTGGAAGGCGGCGAAACCGAAGAGCGGGGGACCCGCATCACTTTCAAGCCCGACGCCCAGATTTTTCCCGATACGCACATAAGCTTCGACGTCTTGTCGCAGCGTCTCCGGGAGCTTGCTTTCCTCAACAGCAAGGTGCGGATCGACATCACCGACGAGCGCGTCCCGACCGAAAAAAGCTTCTATTACGAGGGCGGGCTTCGCTCCTTCGTGGAGTACCTGAACAAGAGCAAGGAGCCTCTGCATCCCGACGTCATCAGCATCAACGGCGAGAGGCAGGACGTCGAGATCGACGTGGCCCTTCAGTACAACAACACGTACAACGAAAAGATTTTTACTTTCGCCAATAATATCAATACGAAAGAAGGCGGGGCGCACCTCGTCGGCTTCAAGGCGGGGCTCACCCGCTCGATCAAGCAGTACGCGCAGCAGAACAAGGTCGTGAAGGGAGACCTCGACAAGCTGACCGGTGACGACGTCCGAGAGGGCCTCTCGGCGGTTATCAGCGTGAAGCTCCCGCAGCCCCAGTTCGAGGGCCAGACCAAGACGAAGCTCGGCAACAGCGAAGTGAAGGGGCTCGTCGAAAACCTTACCTATGAAAAGCTGAGCGCCTGCTTCGAGGAAAATCCGAAGCTCGTCAAAATAATCCTCGAAAAGGTCCTGGAAGCGGCAAGGGCGAGGGAGGCGGCCCGCAAGGCGAGGGAGCTGACGCGACGCAAAGGCGTCCTCAGCGACCACTCCCTGCCGGGGAAGCTCGCGGACTGCCAGGAGCGCGACCCCGAAAAGAGCGAAATATTCATCGTCGAGGGCGATTCGGCGGGCGGCTCCGCCAAGCAGGGGCGCGACCGCAAATTCCAGGCTATTTTGCCTCTGCGGGGCAAGATCCTGAACGTAGAAAAGGCGCGGTTCGACAAGATGCTGGAGAACCAGGAAATCCGCACCATGATTTCCGCCTTGGGGACGGGGATCGGCAACGAGGAGTTCAAGCCCGACAAGCTCCGGTACCACAAAATCGTCATTATGACGGATGCGGACGTGGACGGAGCCCATATCCGGACGCTCCTCCTCACGTTTTTCTTTCGTCAGATGCCCGATTTGATCGAGCGTGGACACCTCTACATCGCACAGCCCCCTTTGTTCCGGGTGGCTTCCGGAAAGAGGGAAACCTACCTCAAGGATATTGAGGAGCTGAACACACTGCTTCTGGACCGCGCGGTGGAAAAAAATCGGGTGTACGCGGCCCCTGCCGGGGGCGTCGAGATTCCGTCTGCTCCGCCCGCACCTGAGGCGGAGATGGAAGCCGAACCTCCCCTTGCGCCAGGAGAATTGCTGGAGCTTCTCCGGGTCTTTTCTCGTTATGACGACTTGCTCGAGCGTCAGAGTAAGAAAGGTATGGCCAAAGGGTTGCTCGACCGCATAGTCAAGGTCTTTTGCAGGGTGGGAATGACGCCCACGGACCCAGCCTCTGCGTTAGCCGTTCAAGCCGAAATGGAAGGGGAGGGGTTCTCTGTCGAAATTATCGAGGATGAGGGCGAAGATAAGGAATTCCATCTCGAAGTTTTCCAGAGAACCAACGGACAGGAGAGACTCCTGCTGTCGCACGCTTTTCTTAAATCCATCGAGTTCAAGAGGCTTCTCGACCTCAACAGGCGATTGGATAAGCTGAATGGTCTGTGCCGCGTCAAGGGGGCGCAGAAGGAAGTCGAAGTGAACGGGGCCTCGGCGCTTTTTCATTTTCTTATGGAAGAAGCCAGAAAGGGTATAACTATTCAGCGCTACAAAGGCTTGGGTGAAATGAATCCGGAGCAGCTTTGGGAGACCACCATGAATCCGGACAAGCGCACCATGAACAGGGTGCAGATAGAGGACGAGCCATCAGCGGACGAGTTGTTCACAATCCTCATGGGAGACCGGGTGGAGCCTCGCAAGGAATTCATCCAGCAATACGCGCTGGATTTCAGGGACCTCGATATCTAGCGCGGCGTGCGCCCCCTGATTTTGCTTCCGAAATGCAGCATACTGGTTTATCGCGGGAAAGTCAGTTCATATGGAATCGAAAACGATCAACATCGTAGACGAGATCAAGCTCTCCTATCTCGACTACGCAATGAGCGTCATCATAGGGAGGGCCATTCCCGACATCCGGGACGGCCTGAAGCCCGTGCACCGGCGTATACTCTACGCCATGTACGAACTCGGCAACGATTACAATAAGGCGTACAAAAAATCGGCGCGCATCGTCGGCGACGTCATCGGTAAGTACCATCCCCATGGGGACTCGGCGGTGTACGACGCGCTGGTGCGAATGGCGCAGGATTTTTCTCTTCGCTACCTCATTGTCGACGGGCAGGGCAACTTCGGCTCCATCGACGGAGACCCGCCGGCGGCCATGCGTTACACCGAAGTCCGCATGGCTCGGCTGGCCCACGATTTCCTCAATGACATCGACAAGGAGACGGTCGAGTTCACCCCGAACTACGACAACTCCCTGGAGGAGCCCTCGGTGCTCCCCGCCAAGGTCCCGAACCTGCTGGTGAACGGCGGATCGGGAATCGCGGTCGGCATGGCCACCAACATCCCCCCCCACAACCTGGGGGAAGTATGCAGCGGGTTGCAGGCCCTCATGGACGACCCCCGGATGAGCGTCCAGGAGTTGATGGCCCACATCAAGGGGCCGGATTTTCCGACCGGGGGCTACATCCACGGGTACGACGGCATACGCGAAGCTTATGAGACGGGGAGGGGCTCCATCAAGATGCGGGCCCGCATCGAGGTGGAGGAGACGGCGCGGAAAACGCAGCTTATCGTCCGGGAGCTGCCCTTCCAGGTCAACAAGACGCGGCTGCTCGAGAGAATCGCGGAGCTGGTGAAGGACAAGAAGCTTGTCAGTGTGAATGAAATCCGCGACGAATCCGACCGCGAGGGCATGCGGGTGGTGATAGGGCTCCGGTCCGGCGAAAACCCCAAGATCGTCGAAAACCAGCTCTACAAGTTTACGCAGCTCGAAATGACCTTTGGGGTCATCATGTTGGCCGTCGTGGACAACCGGCCGGAAGTCCTCAACCTGAAGGGGATGCTCGAGCATTTCCTGCAATTCCGACGCCATATCGTCGTGCGGCGCACCCAGTACGAGTTGAGGCAGGCGGAAAAGCGCGCCCATATCCTGGAGGGCCTAAAAATCGCCCTCGACAACCTCGACGCCGTCATTGCGTTGATCCGTGCCGCTGAAAGCCCGGCGGTCGCCAAACAGCAGTTGATGGAACGGTTCGACCTGAGTGACGTCCAGGCGCAGGAAATCCTCAACATGCGCCTGCACCGCCTGACCGGCCTCGAGAGGGACAAGATCCTCCAGGAGCTTGCAGCCGTCCTCAAGGAAATCGAGCGGCTGAAGCAGATTCTGGCCTCTCCGGCCCTGGTGAACGAGATCATCAAGGGGGAGCTCAGGGAGTTGACCGAGCAGTACGGAGACCGCCGCAGGACGGAAATCATCGGGCTCGAGTGCGAGCTGAGCGTCGAGGATCTCATCGACGAGAAGGAAGTCGTCGTCACCATCTCTCGCGCCGGGTACGTGAAGCGCACTTCGCTCGACATCTACAGGAGCCAGAAGCGGGGTGGCAAGGGCCGCACAGGGATGAACACGCGCGACGAAGATTTCGTGACGACCGTGTTCACGGCTTCGACGCACGACCATCTCCTGATTTTCACCAACCAGGGGAGGGCGTACTGGCTCAAGGTGCACGAGATCCCCGAGGTGGGCCCGGCGGCCATGGGCAAGGCCATCGTCAACCTGCTCCCCTTGCAGGATGGGGAGAGGATGGCCACTATATTGCCCGTCAAGGAGTTCAAGGAGGGGTGCTATGTCGTCATGGCCACCAAGAAGGGGATCATCAAGAAAACGGACTTGATGGCCTACAGCAACCCCCGGCCGAGCGGGATTCGGGCCATCGTGATAGAGGAAGGCGACGAACTGATAGGGGCCCGTATAACGAACGGCGAGCAGCAGCTTTTCCTTATGTCGAAGGCGGGGAAATCGATACGGCTCGACGAGAAAACCATCCGTTCGCTCGGGCGCGTGAGCCGGGGCGTCAAGGGTATGAATCTCGACGGGAGCGAGCTGGTCGGAATGGACATCATCGAGATGGACCGCACGATCCTCGTTGTCACCGAGAAAGGCTTCGGCAAGAGGACGTCCGCTGACGCTTACAAGCTCCAGGGGCGTGCGGGCAAGGGGCTCATCAACCTGCGCGTGACGGAAAGAAATGGCGATGTGGTCGGTTTCTGCCAGATAAGCGACCAGGAAGGCGTCCTGCTGATTACGAACACCGGGCGGCTCATCCGCATATCGGCTTCGGAGATCAACACGCGGGGAAGGGTGACGCAGGGCGTGAAGCTGATGGATCTGGAAGAAGGCGAGATGGTGGTGGATATTGCGGTCTTGGCGGAACCCGAGGATGGGGAGGCGGATTCTTCGGAATCCCCGGAGCCGAAGGCCGAGGGCGGCGAGGAGAGCAACGAAGCCGCGGAAGAGGATGAAGAAAATTGATGGCGCATGCCGATCCTATCGGAGTGATTGGGGCGGGGAGCTGGGGAACGACGCTCGCCGATCTGTTGGCCGCAAAAGGTTATAAGGTGGATTTATGGGTCTTCGAGGAAGACCTTTGCCGCATAATCGAGGAGACGCGCGAGAACACGTTCTACCTGCCGGGAGCGAAGCTGAGCGAAAACCTGACCGCGCACCACGGTCTGGAAAAGGTGGTCCGGGGGCATCGCATCCTGGTGATGGTCGTGCCTTCGCATGTCTACAGGCAGGTGGCTGTCCAGATGGCCGCCTTTGTGGAGCCGGGAAGCATTATCGTGAGCGCTACGAAGGGCATTGAAAACGACACGCTCCTTACGATGTCGGACGTATTACACGAGGTGATTCCCGCCGAGCGCGGCGTGCGAATGGCGTGCTTAGCTGGCCCTTCCTTCGCGAAGGAAGTCATCAAGCGGGAGCCCACCGCGATCACCGTCGCCGCCGATGACATGGAAACCGCCAGGGAGCTGCAAAAGATCTTTTCCACCAACTATTTTCGGGTGTATACGAGTCTTGACAAGGTGGGCGTGGAGCTTGCGGGAGCGCTTAAAAACGTTATAGCGCTCGCCGCCGGGATGTGCGATGGACTCGGGTTCGGGCACAACAGCCGGGCGGCCCTCATAACGCGCGGACTGTCGGAAATCGCCCGCCTCGGGGTCCGGATGGGAGCGAATCCGCTGACCTTTTCAGGACTCTCGGGAATCGGAGACCTTCTCCTCACATGCACCGGGGATCTGAGCCGCAATCGCACCGTGGGTTTTCAGCTGGGGCAGGGTAGAAAACTCGACGAAATCCTGAAGGAAATGCGCATGGTGGCGGAAGGGGTGAAGACGACGCGGTCGGTCTATTTTCTTGCCAAGCGCATGGAAGTGGAAATGCCTATCTGCGAGCGGATATACCAAATCCTCTACGAAGGGAAGGACCCGCTTCTGGCTGTTCAGGAGTTGATGGCGCGGGATCTGAAACACGAGTTGGGAGCGATCGAAAGCCAGCTTTGCTGAACTCCTTGCCCGCATGAGGCGATGCATGGTTGGAGTCGCGGGTTGTCTTCATTTCTTTAAACTCTTGGCATCGGGTTGTTGATCTCAGACTATGACTCAAGATTTGGATCCGAACATCCACCAGCGGGTGAAAGAAAAGAAGGAGAGCTACGAGCGCTACAACTTCGAGCGCTTGCAGGAGGAGGCTTTTGCAACGTTTTTCGACCTTGCTCAGGAATATACGGCGGTCGAAAATCTCTACCAGATATGCGTGGCCGTTCCAAAGGTGTTTTTTAACTTGGAGAGTCGGCTTTACGTCCTGAACCCCAGGACCTTCAAGCTGGAGAAGGTCTGCACCAGTGACGAGTGCCTCATTTCACTCGACGAGAGACTACTTTTCAACGCCTATTTGAGCGAGAAACCCTATGAAACGGAGGAGAGCTGCATCTTTCCGATCCGTGGGAATTTCGCTCTTAACTACTGGATTCCCTTCCACGAAAAAAGCCGCATCCTCGGGATGTTTGAAATTTACCCAAAGAGCAGGATAGATGATAAGGGTAGGTTTTTCTTGGAAAAATTCACTAATCGCATTGGCTATAATTTACATCAGAAACTGCTGATTCGGCAGAATGTCGAGCACATCAAGTTTATCAACCAACTCGTCGCCGACATCAATCACAACGTCATTTCTCCGAATCTGTATTACAAGTTGTTCCTGCTCCGTCTAAAGAAAATTCTCGACAAGTACGACGAATGTCGTGAGAAGCTTCGCGCGATTATCGCCTCTGGAGAAGAGTGCAAGGAGGAAGGGACTCACTGCGAGGTCGGGAAGGTGTATGAGGCGTTGAACGAAAATAACGAGAAGCTCGAAGAGGAGCGCTACGCTCTTCTCAAGCACTACGAGCATACAAGTCTGTTTTTGGAAACGCTCATGCGCCGCGAGCACTTCGCCAAGGGCGCCTATGTGTTGAAAAAAGAAGTTTGCAATTTTCGTACAGAAATAATTGAACCGCTGCTCGAAAGGTACCTTCCCATCTTCCATAGGAGGGGGATTGAAGTCGAAAATAAACTGGAGGATATCCCAGGTGAAGAGCTGACGCTTTTTGTGGATAAGGGCCTTATCTCACAGGTTTTCGACAACTTCTTTTCCAACGCCGTGAAGTACACGAAAACGGTCAGGGATTGCCATGGCAAGGATACCAAGCTCGCATCCTACGAGCGGAAGATTTTGAAGGACCACTTCGGTGAGGGAGTGGATGGCATGCGCTTCGATATTTTTACGACAGGGGAGCGACTCTCGGATGAAGAGGCAGGAAAAGTTTTCGACGAGGGATACCGCGCCTCCGGTGCGGAAGAGGAAAGCGGGACAGGTCATGGACTGCATTTTGTAAAAACTATCATCGAGATCCACGGCGGAGAGGTTGGCTGCGAGGCCCGGCGCTGCGGAAATCGCTTCTATTTTATTTTACCGGTCCGAAAGACCGTGGTGATGCCCCAATAATATAGAGAAGGCACTATTAGAGACACCTGCTGCTCTTTCAGGCTGTTGCCTTTGAAGACTTGTCGCAAGCAGGAATGGAGGGCCTTCCTCTTGAAATAAAAGCCCTCCATTCATTATCATTTAGTCATCCTCCCGTTATTTTTATAAATATTTTCCTATCCTCATACGGATCAATATCCATCCTCGCGGAAATTGCAGGCTCCGTTTTCACAAGAATCTATCTCGGTCGCCCTGTCAATCTGGGCGTAAGGGTCGCCGTCGCCGTTTTCGTCGTGATACTTCGGCGGATAGGGGGTTCCCGAAGGCAGATTGACCGAGGGAGAAAACCCGAAGCTGGATACATAGCCCTGCTGCTCGATGATCGTGTCCTTGGATGCAGTGATCACCATGAGGTCAAAAGACCAGGTCATGCGGATGGGATCGTCCCTTAGGCCATCCGGTTCGGTGTTTCCCTGGTAGACGTCGTTGTCCGGGAAATGCTCCTGCACGCTGTTCATCGCGCAGGCGACCGTGTCATCGGCTATGGGGAAATGGGTTGCGACCGTGAGGCGGGGACGGGGATTGATCTGGGTCATAAGGTATCCAAAGGCCCCCTGTGGAGTGTGGGAGCTGTTCTGGACAGTCGTCATGGCCTGAACGGTTTCATTATCGGAATCGGGAGGGAGATCTTTGCCGGGAGTAAAGTTGCGCGTTTCATTCGTTTTCATGGACCATATGTTCGGCGGAACGACCATCTCGTGGATAAAGACGGTCACCCCATGGCCCTTGTTGCACGCCTGCTCCAGACAGTTGGTTTCGGGTTTGGTGTCGCTCGTGTAAATCATGCTGAGGGCCTGCTTCGGGTCCTTCATGTTCGTTCCGGGCGGCCACCATTCAAGCTTGTAGCCAATGGAGCCCCTTCGTGTGTGGATCACGGGGAAATGAGTGATCTTCACGCCGGTTGACTTGTTCAGATAGGCGATATTGTCTCCCGGAATCCGGCCCTTCTTCGTCCAGTCGAGCTCAATAGGAACCATGCAATAGGCGTCGCCCCAGGGATCGTCGCTTACGGGCGTGGGTCTGCAAGGCAGTCCCCATTCTTTCTGGATTTCCTTTTGCGAAGGATAGCCGGGCCACATTGTCGTTTGAAAGCTGAAACTCTCCGAATGCCAGCGGCATGCTTCCCTGAGGAGCTGACAGAAGGAGTTGGTTCCGTCATTGTAGAGCCGCCGCGGGGGAGCGGGACTTCTTACTCCCGAAGGACTGGGGCCCCATACGTAAAGGGGGGTTTTCCGATCCCCGGAGGGCCCGAAGCAGTAAATGTGGGTCAAATCGCTCATGTGGTCGCCATGCAGATGGGCCAGAAAGACCTTGTCCATCCTGCCGTATCCCACGTTCATGGCGCCATAGTTGCCGCAGACCCCGGAACCGCAGTCAAAGACAAACTGGTCCAAAGGCATTTTCTTGTCTTCGTCCCAGCCAACTTCGACGAAAATGCTCATTTCCTGCTGCGCGCGACGCACAGCGGGAATCATGGACCCCATAAAGGTGATGCGCATCTCATCCGAGCCAAGAGGGGCCACGGTGGTGGAGCTTTCATAGAACGGATAGAAATAGGGCAGGCCCTCGAAATAGGAATATCGCTGGGATTCCGGATATGCCGTATAATCGTATTTATCCGGATTATACCACGTGCAGCCTATATCCGGCTCCGAGCATGGGCAACTTTCAGCCGCCTGGGCTTTGCCTGTTTTCGGGCAGATAATCGCGCTGGCCAATCCTCCTAGGGCGAGCCCTGAAATTTTCAGGGCTTCCCGCCTTGACATACCTCTGGAATCTTGCTTTTTAGAGTCGTCCATGGTGCTTCCTCCGCTCTTATGGCCGAGCCATCTCGACCGTGGTGAGTTATGTCAGCCATTGTCTTTTCTGTCCTTCGCTGACGCTTTCCCCTCAATTGCTTGTATGAGATCCTCTTCGGTGAAGAGGGCAGACTCCTTGCCGAAGAACGACAGCATCCTGCTGTTTTCCAGATCGACTCCTATAACAGTGGTCGTTGGAAGGAGGCGCATCAATTGGATGGCGAAGTGGATCTGCGACCCCGTCAGGTCAAAAAGAATCACATCGGGAATGGTAGCAGCGGGATTATCGACAAAGTCTGAGCAGTCATCGATTCTTTGGACTTCAAGGCTCGGTTTTCCTTGAAGACTGGCGGCAAGAACCGATAACACCAGCTGGTTCCCGTAAATTCCCACTCTGCGGGGCCTGTGCACTTGATCATCCATCGGGGCGTTCCTCTTCATGTGATGAGTGCGATTAACCAAAATGTAGCAGGCCCGCTTGATTTTCGCACTGTCCCTAAGGTGCAGTCATAGTGCAGTGGCGGGAAGAAAAAAGTGCAGTCGCGCTATTGGGCGTCCGTGGCGTAAGAATGGATTAGCTGGAGGGAGCAATTCGCGGATTGCCTCGGAGAAAGAGAGATAAATCGTTTATTCGCTCGGGTGGCATTGGCTATTTGTCATTGCGCATCGAATTTCATCCGCCTCGCGTATTCAATGACCTGCTTACGGTTCTCCATTTGAAGCCGATCAAGAATCTGAGCCATGTGATATTTGATCGTGCGTTCGGCTATGAACAACTTCGCCCCTACTTCCTTATAGGTCAATCCCTGCGCCACCATTGCCAGAATCTTCGCTTGACGCGGCGATAGAGGTCCTTCTTCCTTGGGAGGTTGCTCCGTTGGTTCGGTCGTCCGGCCTTGCCGTGCGAATTCCTTCAGGACGCGGCCGGCAATGCCTGGAGAAAGCGGAGCGTCGCCCTGCATCAGTCCAGAAAGCGCTTTGAAAAAACGTTCAGATTCGTCGCTCTTTAGCAGATAGCCGCATGCTCCGCTCTTTATGGCTTCAAACAGATCTTCGTCGTTTTCCGACATTGTGAGCATCACGATTTTAACCTCGGGCATTTCCGCTTTAATCATCCGCGTTGCGGCGAGTCCATCAAGGCGGGGCATCTGGATGTCCATGAGAATCAAATCAGGCCTCAAAGCCCGCGTTTTGTTGAGAGCATCGAGTCCGTCGCAGGCCGCGCCAATCACGTCGACGCCATTGAGAATGAGCAGGCTTTCCAATCCAGCGGCAAAGAGGCGATGATCGTCGGCCAACAGGACTTTCATTGTTCTTCCCTTCGCAGTGGTATCTCGATACTCACGATGGCCCCGCCGCCGGGAGCCGATTTCACCTCCATGCGGCCTCCCAGCGCCTCGGTCCTTCCCCGCATAGAACGAAGCCCAAACCCTCGTCCTGCCTCCAGTGATTCAGGGTCAAACCCTTGCCCATCGTCTTCGATGGTCACCCGAACACGATTGCCTAGAGGAGTGAACGCAACCCGCGCCGATCGGGCTCTCGAGTGTTTCCGCACATTGGTAAGGGCTTCCTGCACAATAGGCTGAAGCTGAGCTTCGACGCAAGAATCAAGTCGCAGCCCCTCCAGTTCGGGTGAAATCGTCAATTCGGTTTTGACTCCGTGCTTGCGGGCGTACTCGTCAACATAGCAACGAA
Organism: uncultured Syntrophobacteraceae bacterium; assembly: GCA_937958025.1. Taxonomy (GTDB): domain Bacteria; phylum Desulfobacterota; class Syntrophobacteria; order Syntrophobacterales; family Syntrophobacteraceae; genus CALFXO01. The sequence continues at coordinate 1,503 of CALFXO010000067.1, read as the reverse complement.
TTCCGGTGACAAATCCTTGCTGGGGGCAAGGGGACGTCTTGACCCCGGACAGGTAGTCGCGGACAGCTTCCTTGATTTCTTGAGTCGCATCCGAAACGCTCTTCAGGCAGGTTTCAACCCGCGCGGCTTCCCCCCTGGCAAGAAACTCACTGGCGCATTTGACTTGCAAGTGGGCCGCAGCCGCAATTTGGCCGATGCCGTCGTGGAGGTCTCTCGCCAACAGCTCCCGCTCCCTCAGCATGGCTAAGGCGCGCTCCTGGTCGAGAATCTTCGCTTGGAAACGCTTTTGCTCCGTGACGTCGTGCAGCGTAACAATGCGTCCAAGTTGGAAGCTACGCCGATCGACAATGGGTGAGATGGAGACGTAATGAAAGCGTGCATCGGAAGCCCCAAGGACAACTTCCCGATTCGTTTCGGCTGAATTTTCTATAAGTTTCAGAAGGCCTGGAAATGCAGCCAGAGCTTTTTCAATCTGTATGCCCATAATCTTTGAGCGCGTGACTCCAAGGAGCGTTTGAACCGTCTTATTTACATCCGCGATGCGGTTTTGACTGTCTAGAACCAACAGCCCATCGGCCATGCATTCTACGGCTGCATCCCGCGCGATCGGCGTCACGTCAAACATATGGAACCCGACAATAGCTAAGAAATAAGGGAAAAGAGCGAAATTCAGGACAAAAACCACCAGACTCAGAGGCGCGAACGGATTGTTGTTTGTCATATCCATAAAAACGGCGCATCGCACGCTTACCAGCGAAAGGATAAGCCATAGAACTATCCAGCGATGTCTCGGGGAGCGCAAGAAGAGCCAGACCAGCACCATGAACTGCAGCAGTCCTATAAATATGCCATAGATTATGGCTGCCCAGTGCGCCAATCCCTTTTCTACATGGACGGCTCCATCCAGCCATATTTGAGTCCATACAAGATGATGCGACTCATTTGTCAGAATGAGAAGAACGAAAACAAGCGGCAAAGTGGTTAAAAAGCCCATTGCCGGAAATGCCAGCCATCTGGTGAGCCCGGCGTAATCCAATACAAAGCAGAGCGCTGCTGTAGCCATTGGGAGCATAAGGGCGATTTGTAATTTGAACCACAGAATCTTTATTTCATCGTTTACCCCAGACAATTGGAGGCCATGAGCCAAACTCCACAGCGCTCCGATCGCCATAAGAACCCCAAGAGCCAAGCCCCCGGGAACGGCGTGGCGTCGAAAGCCATAAATTCCCAAGGTCGCAAGGAAAATGGTGGAAGTTATCACCGGCCACAAGTTTGGAGTGTACTGATAGGACCATGTCACCTTTCACTCCTTAGCATGGAATGGTTCCCCTGAGGTGGTTGTCAGATGATCGTGATATGATTGCATGCCCATCCGGAGGATAGGGCTCTGCTGGAGAGCAACCTGAACGCCGAAATGGGGGGATGACGGAAGGGCAGGGCCGTTGCTTATAAGAACTCCCATTGTGACTATCCCGGACGTATAAGCCTGCGAGTATAGGGTGC
>CALFXO010000066.1 GCA_937958025.1 uncultured Syntrophobacteraceae bacterium | reverse complement strand
ATCAAGGAGGCGTTCGATGCAAATCAAGGAACTGCTGGGCAAGGATGCGGAATACCTGCTCAACCACCAATGCACGACTATCCTGAAGGAGCATCTCTATGCGCCGGGGGGAGATTTCGTGGATCGCGTCGTCGCGCAGTCCGACCGGCCTATACGGGTGCTGCGCAGTTTGCAGGCGCTTTTCGACAAGGGGCGGCTCGGCGGGTCCGGCTACCTGTCCATCCTGCCGGTGGACCAGGGAGTCGAGCACTCGGCGGGGGCGTCCTTCGCGGCCAACCCGATATATTTTGACCCGAAGAACATCGTGGAACTCGCGATAGAGGGCGGGTGCAACGCGGTCGCCTCGACGGTCGGGGTGCTCGGGGCCGTGGCGCGGAAATACGCCCACAAGATCCCGTTCATCGTGAAACTGAACCACAACGAACTTCTGACTTATCCCGACAAGTACGACCAGATCCTTTTCGCCGACGTGGACCAGGCGGTCGACATGGGAGCTGTCGCCGTGGGCGCCACCATCTACTATGGATCGGATGAGAGCGACCGGCAGATCGGCGAAATATCCGAGGCGTTCGAGTACGCTCACAGCGTGGGGCTTGCCACGATCCTCTGGAGCTACCTGCGCAATCCCGCATTCAAGACCAAGGAAAAGGACTACCACGTTTCGGCGGACCTGACGGGGCAGGCGAACCACCTGGCCGCGACGATCCAGGCGGACATCGTGAAGCAGAAACTTCCCCAGAACAACGGCGGCTACAAGGCGATCAAGTTCGGGAAGACGGACGACCGCGTCTACAGCCGCCTCACGACGGACCATCCCATCGACCTCACCCGCTACCAGGTGGCGAATTGCTACATGGGCCGCGCGGGGCTCATCAATTCGGGCGGGTCGTCGGGAGGCGAAAGCGATATGGCGGAAGCCGTCCGCACGGCGGTCATCAACAAGCGCGCCGGGGGAATGGGGCTCATCATGGGGCGCAAGGCATTCCAGCGTCCCATGGCGGAAGGCGTTGTGCTGCTCCACGCCGTTCAGGACGTCTATCTCGATGCGAGCGTGACGATCGCGTAATGGATCAGGGCGGGGGCGTCTCGCCACCCGCCTCTGCCGCGTGCTTGGTGAAGCCCGGAGGAGAGGCGGCGCGTAAGAGGGTCAAGGAATTTTGAAAAAAACGGGGAGGGCGCCCATTTCATGGAGATCCACGGCGGCCTGGATCAGCCCGTACACCCACACGAACCACACGGCGTCGAAGATCGCGCGGCGAAAGCTCCTCACATTCACATTGTAGGTCTTTGGCTCGCTCCAAAGGGCCAGATTGGGGATGTAGCGGGGCGTGCGCTTGCAGTAATCCGCATATTCGCCCCCGTGCCGGGCAAGGAGCCGCTTTTCTTCCGTGGCGATGACATGGGGGTAGTAGAGAGCAAACGCCAGGAGCAAGACGACGGTGACGATCAGGCTCCCGGAAGCGAACCCGATGCCCGCCGCCCCGACGAAGCTGAAGCAATACAGCGGGTTCCTGACCATGGAATACGGGCCCTGCGCGACGACCACGCTGTCCTTGGCGCCCGCGATGAACATCAGGGCCCAGAGCCTCCCGAACGCCGCGACGGTCACGAAAAAAAGACCGAGGACCTGGCAGGTGATGCTTCCCAGCCGGCTGGCGGCTGCCCCGCCTTCGGCGAAGAGAAGCGTGAGGGAAAGCGCCACGGCAAGGGTGCGGGTGAGGTTTTGTCTCCATTTGACGACGTGGGCTTCGGGACGGATTGCGGGAGGGGGCGGGATGTAGATTGGTTCCGTCGTTTTTTCATAGCTGCTCGCATTGGATCTATACATTATTGCATATTCCTCGCTGTTTATTCCTTTAGAGCTCCCTGCCCGCATGGCGGCAAGAGAATGGCGCCGCTGAATCCCGAGGCGAGGCGTTCAATACCCGCAACCTGCATCATATTGGGGTTTTTGATGAGAAAGTCGCGATTGAAAATCCTCAACAGCTTACTATTTACATGTTTTGCCATCCCGAATCCAGTTAAGAATTGTTAAGAAATTCAATAAATTTTCGTTTTACTCACCGGCGCATCATCGATTTGTTGAGCGATTTTCCCGTGGTGTTTATAATTCAAAGGCTTGCGGTTTTGTGGGAGGAAGGCGTGTCATACGATTCATGGGATGAGCATCTTTCGGCGTCCCGTGTGGGAGGGAGATGGCTTTAGTGAAAGTATTGCTGGTGGAAGACGACCGGGAGATCTCGGCAGTGCTCCGGCAAGGATTGGAGGAGGCCGGATTCGAGGTCGACTCGGCTCCGGATGGGGTGGAGGGGCTGCGGCAGGTGCTTGGCGGCGGCTATGACGCCCTGATCCTCGACATTATGTTGCCCGGGATGGATGGGCTGGAAGTGCTGTCGAAACTTCGCGGAAGCGCCGTGGAAACTCCGGTGTTAATCCTGAGCGCTAGGCGGAGCGTGGATGACAGGGTGCTCGGGCTTCAGAGCGGGGGCGATGACTACCTCGTGAAGCCATTTGCGTTTGCCGAGCTATTGGCGCGACTGCAGAGCCTCATCCGGAGGAGCCGAGGCAGTCGCGAGCCCGTGCAGCTTACCGCCGGGAGCATTCGCGTTGACCTCCTGGCCCGGAAGGTCTACCGGGGAGAGGAGCAGGTCGAGCTCCAGCCTCGCGAATTTACTCTTCTCGAGTATCTTGCCCGGAACAAGAACGAAGTCGTGACCCGCGCACAAATCCTGCGTCATGTTTGGGGATACGATTTCACCCCTTCAACGAACGTCGTGGAAGTCCATATTTGCCGCCTAAGGGAGAAGCTTGAGAAACCCGGTCAGACAAAACTCATACGGACGATGCGGGGAGCCGGTTATATGCTAGTGGACGCCGAAGATGAGAACGCCGTCCGCTAGCCTCGTGGTGCGTCTCACGCTGTGGTGCACGGGCGTTTTCAGCGTGTGCTTCTTCCTGGTGCTCGGGACCTTTTATTTCCTCATACGAGGCCACTTTGAGGAGTGGACCACAAGCCAACTCAAGGAAGAGATGCAGGAGGGGAGATCCGCCTTCGGCCAGGGAGGTTATCCAGCGCTTCTGAGGCAATTCCGGGGGGAGGAAGCGGCGAGTGGGGGCCGCTTTCTCTGGAGGGTGATTGACAGGAGCGGTCAGGTCATTTACGAAGGATCGTCGGAGGCTCGTGAGCACCTGAATGTCGATCCGGAGCGGCTTCGCGCCGTGAGTCCCGGTTATGACGCCTTCGAGTCGGTCTCTCTCGGGGACGAGCATTCCCTGATGGTGACATACGGCATCCTGCCGGACGGGCGGATTGTGCAGGTGGCTCTGGAGCTGCAAGAACACGAAATCTGGATGCGGCGTTTTGCCTACAATATCCTCAAACTCTCCATCTTCGCGCTGCTGCTGTCCGTTGGCATCCAGGCGTTTGTCGTCCGGAGGGCGCTGATTCCGATCGAGAAAATGGTGCAAACGGCTGCCAGGACCGCCAGCAATTGCCTTAGCGTCCGCATGCCGCTCTCCGGCAGGGGAGATGAAATCGACTGTCTCGCCGAATCCTTCAACGGCATGCTGGAGCGAATAGATGCGTTGGTCGGCGGAATGCGGGGCGTGACGGACGCGCTTGCACACGATCTGCGCACGCCGGTCGCCGCCATACGGGGGATGGCCGAGGTGACGCTCCGGGAGCGGCGGGATGCTGAACAGTATCGGGACGTCCTCTATCAGATCATTGAGCGGGTGGATTACCTGCTGGAGTTCTTCAACGCCATCCTGGACGTTTCGGAGGCGGAGGGCGGGGCGCTTGCCATGCGGAAGGAGTTGACGCGGGTGGACGACATAGTCGAGGACACGCTCGAAACCTTCGCTCCGGTCGCAGAGTCGAGGGGCGTTCGGCTCGAAGCCTTATGCACTCCGGGACTGTCGGCGGTCTGTGACAGGCGCCGCATCGCCCAAGTCCTTGCCAACCTGCTCGACAACGCCCTCAAGTACACGCCGGCTGGTGGAGTCGTGTGGCTTTCCGCGGGGAAGAATGAGGAGGGAGGAGTGGTCCTGGCTGTCACCGATGATGGCGTGGGGATCTCAGAGAAGGACCTGCCCCACGTCTTTGAACGGTACTACCGGGGCGAGCCCAAGGGGCTGGGCCGGGGCCTCGGTCTATCGCTGGTGCGCGGCATTGTCACCGCCCACGGAGGCCGCATCACGGTGGAAAGCAGCGCGGGGAAGGGAGCTGCTTTTAGAATATGGATTCCGGATTAGGAGAAATCTTATGCGTCTGCAGCCGCTCCGCACGAGGCGGGGGGGGCGAGTCTGACGCGCCTGCCCCCTCATTGCACGGGCCCCGCAGCCTGTCTCAAACGCCGAGCTTGCGCAACCTTCCCGGAATGCCCCATTTCTTGAGGAGTTGCGCGACGGGCGCCGGCGTCAGGTCTTCCCATGGTTCGCCGCGCGCCATTTTTCGCCGGATTTCCGTCGCGCTCAGGCCCTTATTGGCTGAGTGACGCTCCCAGAGGACTTCGGTCTTTAGCCCCATCGTCTGAAACATGGCGAGCTTTCTCCTTCCCCACGCATCGTAGATGGTGAGATAGTACGTCGCGTCCATGGGGACGTACCAGCGGTAGAGCTCCGGGACGTTGATGGGAAAAGGGGTGATGACAAACTCCGCGGGGGAGATCCCGGAAGCGAGCAGCGCCTCCCGCGCCATGATGCAGCGTTCGAAGTATGTGAGCGGATTGGCGGTGGCCGCGCTCCGCGACAGGTCGGCGGGGTCGGTTCTGGTGAGGGTGGGGTCGGGATTGGTTATCCCAATGACGAGGAATTCGCATCGGGCCTTGCCGGCGAGGATGTACTCCATGTGGTCATTGTGGAGGACCTGAAATCTGCCGTGAATGACGCCAACTTCAACCATGAAATCCTCCCGGCGGAAACGCCCCCTCGTGATCGATGCTTCGCGGGCCTGTCGGGCGGGGTTTCCCCGGCTCGCATGCGTCCCAAATTAATGTTTTCAAGCGGCGCCCCATGTTTGGATGGGTAGCCTTGCGCACCGGAGTCGGAGGTGTGGGCGCCGCCGCTTTTCCATATGAAAAGCCCATCTCCCGCTTTCGCGAAGGATGGGCAGACGATTCCGGGGGCATCGGGGGCGCGGGGCGCGTTACTGGCCCGCGCGCATGAACCTGGGAGTTGGACCGTCGTAGCCCTTGAGTTCGGCGACCCCGCTCCTTTCCAGGTCGTTCAGCCGCAGGGACACGGTGTAGACGGGCAAGCCCGTGGCTCCGGCCATGTCACGAACGGACTGCGGCCCCTCCGCGAGGGACTCGAGGATGAGGGCCTTCTGATATTCGTCGACCGCAGCCGACTGGAGCAGCTTGTGGTATTGCTCCTCATCGACCCGCTCGCCATAGACGTTCTCGCCTTCGGTCAGATGGCGCTCCATGCCCGTCAGCCAGCGCATTCGTGGCGAGGAGAGGACGGTTTCGAGCGCCCCGAGTTGCATTTTACACTGGGAGGCGTCGAAGGGGCCGAGATCCTTGACCGACTGGGTCAGCTCCGCGACGGTGTCGGCGAAAAGCTGGCCTTCCGCGGCGCTCACCCACCGCAGGGCCGTCCTGCCGCGTCCGATGCCGGAGAGGTCGAGAAGCTCCTCCACCATCCGCATTCTTCTCACCGTGTAGTAGTTGCCGTCGATGTAGTGGCAGTCGCCGATATGGCAGCCGAAGACCACCGCCGCGTCGAAGCCGTCCTTCAGGCCGCGAACGATGTAGGCCGGGTCCACGCGTCCGGAGCACATCGTTCGGATGACCCGGATGCTCGGCGGCTGCTGAAAGCGGGAAACGCCCGCCAGGTCCGCTCCCGCGTAGGAGCACCAGTTGCATAAAAATGCCAGGATCTTAGGCTCGAACGTCTCGCTCATCTTCAAATCCCCCGATATCTGGTAGAATTGTTAGGTAAAGACGACGATGCGCCCGGATCAGGAGCAGCTATAGCAGCGGTCTGTGGGAGAAACGTATACGTGAAGTCTATAGGGCGCTACATGATGCCAGGAATGACTGCGCCTGAAAGAGGGATGGGCGTCCCGAGGGCGGGGATATCGCTTAGCCCCTGTGTCTGCCGGAACGCTCGGAAGCCTCTTTTCCTTGCCCGGCCCTCTGTACAGCGGGAGCGGGGCGGAATGCATGCGCGCAAGAACGCCCGCCAGAGGAGGCTCCGCGTGGAATCAAACCCTCGCGGCGGCTAGCGCCTTGCCATGTTCGTTCTTGCAGGTTGAGGTGAACGGATGTGCACCCCAACCTACGTCCAATCAGTAAAAGGAGGGCTAACAACCCACCCGTTTTTATTCTTCTTCTCCGCCAACGCCAAGCCGTTCCCACTGCTCCGCAGCGGCGGCCTCGCCCTTGGCGATCTCTTCTTCGGTCCAGGGATCGATCACGAGGCAGTCGGCGACCAGCTCCCAGATGTACTTCACTTCATACTTATGGTCCTTGTAGTACTTCGGGAGGCGCTTCATCATCTGGTCGTGGCAGTTGGAGCAGCCGACCACGACGACGTCCGCGTTCGCGTTCTTGATCTGCTGGTACTTGAAACGGCCGTGATAGGCGGCTTCGTCTTCGTACGGCATGGGCCACATGCCGCCGCCCGCGCCGCAGCAGTAGTTGTTCATGCGGTTGGGCTCCATATCGACGAAATTATCCACGCACTGCTGGATGATCCAGCGGGGCTCCTCGAAGTAGCCCTTGCCGAAGCTGCGTTGCAGTTCGCGACCGTGTTTACAGGAGTCGTGCCAGGTGAATATCTTGCCAGCATGCACGCTCTTGTCGAGCTTGATGCGCCCGGTCTCGATGAGCTCTTTGAGATAGTCGTAGAGGTAGATGAAAGGGATAGCGTTGTTGGGATCTTCGATCACGCATTCCTTCATGCCCTTGCGGCATCCGTAGGAGCCGCCGCCGCAGTCGGGCATAATCATACGCTCGATGCGGTGTTCCTTCATGAAATTGATTTTTCTCTGCGCCAGCGTCTTGGTGGCCTCGAAATTGCCGGTGAAAAGACCCCAATCGACCGCTTCCCAGTTCGTGGACGGAAGGGTCCAGTTCTCACGGGCTGCATAGAAAATCTTCCACCACCATCTCATGTCGTCGTTGTCGGCGAAGACTTCCTTGGAATTGGGGAAGAAGAGGATTTTCGCGTCGTCCTTGTCGACCGGGACATAGAATCCGGGCATGTCGTCGTCGGCGAGTTCCTGCCCCATGTCGGACATGAGGAAGAAGTAGTCCTCCAGCGGAACAGCCATGTTGTTGCCGGTGTTGAGCACGTTCTCGACGCCCTTGTGCAGGATTCCCGGCACCTGGTCGCGGGGGCGCAGGTGCTTCATGTAGGCGTTGATGCCCACGATGTCGATCCCCATCGGGCAAGCATGGACGCAACGGCCGCAACCCGTGCACAGCCAGGGGAACTTGGAGTTCATGACTTCGTCCGTCATTCCGAAAGCCAGCATCCGGAGCACTTTGCGCGTATCCCACCCTTCCATTCCGGGCGTGCCCGTTATCGGACATCCGTTCGTGCAGGTGCCGCACGTCAGACACAAATTGAGATTAAATTTGCTCAAATAATCCTTGACGGGATCCTTCAGCTTCGGATTGAGAAGGGCTTCTTCCATAATGCGATCCTTTCGAGAAATATAAATAATCACACACGCATCAAACCGCGCACATTACCGCCGCATCAGGCCGGGGCCTTGCTGTTAGCATTTATTATCATATATCTCACAGATGTACAATGGCGGGATCGTATTTTATTTATAGATCATGCATAAAAAATCACATTTGCGCCACGGCTCTTTCCGACGCCCGCATTCCGGTGGAACTCCCGTGCTGACGCCCGATGCGCCGACATTGCCTGCATCGGATCAACGAACTTTTCTGGGGAGAGGGGGACGGGCATGAAATTATAACTTTGTGAAAATAATATTCTGGAGCCGCCCAGCAACTCCTTCAGATGCGCGGAAGGGCCGTCCGCGCCTATAGGGCTTCAAACTGCCTTTCGGGAGCGGTTTCAGAACGCGCAGCGAGGAATTCCCGGACCACTTTCAGCGTTGCGCCAAGGGCCTCTTCTTCGCGAAGCTCAAGCACCCACCAGTCGCACGAAAGCGTGGTAAGAAGCTCGAGCCTGTCGCGGAGATCCTCGACGTTTTCGGGAGGCGTGTGACCGCCGTCGCGCTCCTCGTGATATATGTGAGCGTTGCGGATGCGCTCGGAGTGCGGGGTGACGAAGTCCTCGAACGCGAACCTGCCGCTTTCGACGGATGGGCTAACCCTGGCGTGGCCGATGTCGAGCGTGACGTCGGCCCCCGATTTGCGGACGAGGCGCTCGAAAAGCTCCGGTCTGCTCGACCAGCCGGAGGCGAGGTTCTCGAGGCAGAGGCGAACTCCGAGGCTTCGGGCGAGGCTCGCCAACCGCCCGAGCGCGCTCACGCTGCGCTCCCAGGAGAGCCCGTCGCAGAACGCGCGGCCAAGCCCAAGATGCACCGTCATGAAGCGCATTCCAAGGCGCGCGGTGAGACGCGCGGCCCTCTCGAAAATGTCCGCCGCCTCTTTCGCTTTCACGTCGTCCGCGTCGCCGAAGTCAACGCCCGTGAAAGCGCAGTGGCAACGCACCTCGAGGGGACTCAGACTGGCGATGGAACTCCGGAGGCGCGCCTCCTCCATGTCGTCCTTCGGGAGGTCCTCGACCCGCAGCGTCCAGTCGACGCCGGAGAAATTCTGATCGAGGGCGGCCTCCCGGAGCGTTCTAGCGTCGGGCAGGAAATTGCAGATTGCGAGTTTGGGTGAGGCCATATCGTTCATTCCAGAATAAGGGGCTAGAGGCATGCAGACGATCAGGATCGCAGCCCAAGTTTTTCCAATGACAATTTGTTTGTATAAAGGTGAAGTCAATTATTCAAATTGTTAGTTTCTATGCTCCGGATACCATCTATAGGGGAATTTGAAGGCCGCGCATCGGCTTTCCCTTGCGCGCGAAGACGCAGGCGCCGCATCGCCTCGGCGTAAGGCCCCCGCACCAGTGACGCGAGCTTGGGACCGCTCGTCCGCATGGCATCCTTGTGGGCGGGGTGCTCGGGCGTTGGCTCCGGCGTTTTGAGGAACGAATCCCAGTCGTAGGACGCCGGGTCCATGACCGCTTCGAGAATAGGCTTCTCCTCCCCGGGGAGGGGGCCGGTCCAGTCGAGTCTCCTCATACACTCGAGCCGCGCCCGATCGAGGATGAAGAAGTAGGCGGTCATGAGCATCGCGAGCCGGTTCCCGGCCCCCTGCTTCCTGCGGTAATCGATGGGGGCGGGCCTGCTTGCTTGCATGAGGGCGTCGAAAAAGGCCGCGGCCCCATCGCGGCGCTCCTCGCAGAAGAATAGCACCGCTCCGTCCGGTAGGTCCGGCCACCGGGTGCATTCAGTGAACTCGCCGATGCAGCGGAAGAACCGGAGCCATTCCCGCGCTCCGTATTCTTCGGCGTTCGTCTCCGCGTGGGATGCAAACGGAATGATAGCGGCCATGAATCCTCTCGATCTGAACTATGCCCTGAGCTCCATGCTCCGGGATGGCGGCGGGCATGCACCCGCGACGTCGCACGGAGTTGACGACGCGGTCGCCGGCAACGGACGGAGGCCGGGGCCGAGCGCCCGTATGCGGTCGGTAAAATCGCGGCAGCACTGCGCGAACTGCGGCCCCATCGCCGAGGAATTGTAGTAAAGCTCCACGCGCTCCGGGTTCATCCCAATGTTCGCAAGGAGTTCTTTCACGTAGGCGACGCGCTTCGTGGCCCGGTAATTTCCGGACATGTAATGGCAGTCGCCGAGCAGGCACCCGGAGACGAAAACGCCGTCAGCGCCGTCTTCGAGCGCCTGGAGGAGAAATAGGGAGTCGACCCTTCCGGTGCAGGGGACTTTCACGATGCGTATGTTCGTCGGGTACTGGAGCCGCATGGAGCCCGCGAGGTCTGCGGCGGCGTAGGAGCACCACTGGCAGCAAAAGCAGACGATTTTTGGTTCAAATGCATCCGTCATAGCAAAATTCCTCCGATGCGTTGATTAAAAGGGCGGCCTTCGATAGTCTTAAAAGACAACGGCTTGACGCGGGTTGTGGGCGCCGGAATGAAGAACGTCCGGGGAGGGGCCAGATAATAACGGGAGCAAGAGCAAAACCGTTGCATCTTTCGCGTCGATCCCATCGCGTTTTAGGGACAGCGGGCGATGGAGCGTGATCGCGAGGCACCTGGCGACGCATGCGATAAATGGGTCGCTGCGCGTGCGCGGAGGGATCGTGGAGACATATTAATAGGTGTAATAGATGTGTCAAATAGTAAATATCGATAATTTTTGGAGATCGTATTGGGGTGCTCGGGCAGGAGCCGCTTCTTCCGATGGTCAGAGGAAAGGCGGTTCGGAGGCGAGTGAAGCTTGATGGAGCGCGTCTTGTGGGTGGATGGGTTTAATGCACGATATTGCGATGGATCTTGCAGGCGTGCAGGACGTTTCTCATGAGCATCGGAATTTTGAGCGGGCCCACTCCGCCAGGGACAGGCGTGACGGCAGAGGCTACGGCTGCCACTTCTTCGAGGGTCACGTCACCCCTGACGATGCGCCGGCCGTCGGCGCTCCTGCCGACATCGTTCGCGCCCGCGTCTATCACGACGGCTCCGGGCCTTATCATGCCGCCCCTCAGGAATCCGGGAACGCCGACGGCGACGATGAGCACGTCCGCGCGGGCGGTGTGGAGGGTGAGGTCGCGAGTCGCCGTATGACAGACCGTGACGGTCGCGTCGGCGCGCTCGCTCTTCTGGAGCAGCATGTTGGCAAGGGGCTTGCCGATGGCGTTCGAGCGGCCCAAAACCACCACTTCCGCTCCGGCAAGCTGCACCCCGGACCTTATAAGGAGTTCCTGGACAGCCGCAGGCGCACAGGGGAGAAAACCTGCGTCGCCGGTCATGAGTTTGCCAATATTGACGGGATGGTGGGCTTCGACGTCCTTGCCCGGATCAATGGCGCAAAGCACACTGCTTTCGTTCAGGTGGTAGGGCAGGGGCAGTTGCACGAGCACGCCGTCGATCTCCGCGTCTTTGTTGCACCTGTCGATGAGGGGGAACAATTCATCTTCGGGGAGATCGGGAGGCAGGTCAAACTCGACGGAACGAAGGCCTAGCCCGCGCGCCGCGCGCCGCTTGGCGTCGATGTAGCAGCGGGAGGCGGGGTGCTCGCCGACGAGGATCGTCGCGAGCCCCGGAATTGCGCCATAGTCCTTCTTAAGCCGGGCGACTTCCGCCCTCAGCTCCTCGAGGATCTCTCCTGCGACTTCGGCGCCCGTGAGCAGCCTTGCGGTCATTTTGTCCTCCACCTGGATGGGGTTCATTTTCGCAAGACGTGGATAGGGTGAAAGCGGCGATTTGCCTTACGGACCGGAAAAAAGGAATCCACATTGCATCCCGGGACTGTCGTTCGGGTGCAATGTGGATTAAAGCTCAATGCGTCAATTTGCCAGCGGGTTGTCAGCCTGCATTTTACAGGTTGGCCGCAGACAGGGGCAGGCCAAGGCGGCCCCAACACGGGCCAAGTCTTTGTCGGGGTTCGCGTTCGCTCACCCCAACTTACAAGAGCGAGGCTGACAAGGCGCTAGGCGTTTTGCATCTCGCAGGCCATGATGGTCTGCTTGCAGAGCACCCAGGTCGTCACCGAGCCCACGCCGGCGGGAACCGGGGAAATCTTCTGGACTATCGGCTCGACTTCGGCGAAATCGACGTCGCCGCAGTACTTGCCGGGGTTGTCGGGATCGGCGTTGATGCCCACATCGATCACGATTTGGTTGGGGCTCACGAAGTTGCCCTTAATCATCTTGGCCTTGCCGACGGCGGCGATGAGAATGTCCGCGCCTCTACAGACCCCCGGCAGATCCTCGGTCCTGGAATGGCAGATGGTCACGGTGCCGTGCTCGCGGAGGAGCAGCATGGCGAGGGGCTTGCCGACAACCAGCGAGCGGCCCACGACGACGCACTTCTTGCCCTTGATCGGGATGTTGAAATGGTGGAGCATGTCCATGCAGGCCGTCGGCGTGCAGGGCGGGAAGCCGGTCGGGTCGTCGGTGAAAACCTTCGCCGCGCCGCCGACGGTGAGGCAGTCCACGTCTTTTTCCACCGGGATGAGCGTCCGGATCTTCTTCTCGTTGAGGTGCTTCGGCAGGGGAGAGAACATCAGGATGCCGTTGACGTCTTTCTTGGCGCCGACGCCGATCACGGCCTTTTCAAAATCGTCCTGGGCGATGTCTTCGGGGTATTCAAAGACTTCCGCATCCATCCCGAGCGCCGTGCAGGTCTTCTTGGCGCCGCCCTCGTAAAAGAGGTCATCGGGGCGCTTTCCGACCCGGATGATGCCGAGCTTCGGAGTGGTCCCCTTGGCTTTCAGGGCGTCCACCTTCTTTATCAATTCTTCCTTCATGGCGTCGGCCACGGGCTTGCCTTTGAGCAGTTCAGCCATTGGTGCGTCTCCCTATTTTTTCTTTTTCGCTTTTTACTTTTTCAGCTTGGATATCACGAGGGCCAGGGTGTCGTCCGCCAGCTTGGAGCCAGCGGCGATCATTTCGTCCATTTCCTTGCGGGTGGACGCCACGAAGTCCTGGTCTTTGATCGCGTTGAGGTTGATGACGACATTGAGGCTTCCGGCGATGAGGGCGCTTTTCATGAACACGACGCCGCATCCCACGTCGGAGATGGCGATCATGGTGCCGATCTCACCCATCCGGGCGTGGATCTTTATGCCCTCGAGGGCCGCGCGCATGATCTCCATGGGAACGCCGCATGCCGTCTTGCAGCAGTTCTCCATGGTTTCTTCCTTGTATTTCGCCTCTTCGGGGGTGCTCTTCGGGAGGCCGTACGCCTTGGAAAGGGGCTCGAACACTTCCGCGTCCTGGTCCACCAGCCTCTTCAGCTTTTCGATGACCGCGTCGCCCTTGGCGATAAGCTCCTTCACTTCACCTTCCACGTCCGCATATTTCTTCTTGCCGACGGTGAGGTTCCCCACCATGTTGGAAAGAGCCATTCCGATGGCGCCTCCCATGGCCGCCGCGCCGCCGCCGCCGGGAACGGGGGCCTTGGACGCCAACACTTCGATGAAAGCCGAACAGGTCTTATCCAGCATCGACATACAGATTCTCCTCTTTGATCGTTGGTTTCGTGGAGATATAAGCCAAGAAATGCGAGTGTTATTGCTTTGTGCAATCCACCGGACGCCGCGAGCGCGGGAAACGGCGCTAGGCCGGGTGCGCGACCAGCTGCGTCGACCCTCACGGAGCGGCGTTTCACCGAGGTCCGGCGTGGAGTATAGAAGCTCGAACAGAAAAGACGCCCGGCGTGGTGCGTTCAGCAGCAAAAAAGGGTAGGACAAGCTTTCTGTCCTACCCTTCAGAGGTTTGCTCAGGTCATCTGGTGGTCAAACCCAAACAAGGTTAGAACAGACCCGAGACGCTTCCGGTTGCAGGATCGACGTCGATGCGGCGGAAAGCCGGGTTGGAGGAGGTTCCGGGCATCAAGGTGATCGTGCCGGCGCAAGGACAAAGGAACTTGGAGCCGGAGTAGATCAACACGTCGCGGATGGGGAGGACCCAGCCCTTCGGCACGCCCTTCAACGTAGGATCGTGGGTGAGGCTGAGGTGGGTCTTGACCATCATCGTGGCGTAGTCGGCGTACTTCGGATCGGCTTCCAGCATCTTCGCCTTGGCTTCGGCTTCCGCGGACCATGCAACGCCGTCGGCGCCGTAGACTTCCTTGGCGATCAGGGCGACGCGGTCTCTCAGCTTGGTCTCGAGCGGATACAGGAACTGGAAGTTGTTGTCTTCCTTGCAGGCGTCGATAACGGCGTCGGCGAATTCGAGAGCGCCGTCGCCGCCCTTGGCCCAATGCTCGGAAAGGGCGCAACGGGCGCCAGCCGCCTCGGCTGCCTTGCGGACCAGGGCGATTTCATCCTTGGTGTCGGTGTGGAAGGCGTTGATGCAAACGACCGGGTTGATGCCCGCCTTGCGGATGATGTTGATGCAATGCACCATGTTGGCGATGCCCTTTTCCACCAGGCCCAGGTTCTCCTTGGTGTACTCTTCGGGGAGGGCCAGACCGGCGACGACCTTGGGTCCGCCGCCATGCATCTTGAGGGCGCGGATGGTGGTCGTGAGGACGGAGACGTGGGGCTTCAGACCGCTGTAGCGGCACTTCACGTTCCAGAACTTCTCGAA
>CALFXO010000065.1 GCA_937958025.1 uncultured Syntrophobacteraceae bacterium | reverse complement strand
CCAGCCACATTCCTTCCGGTTTTCTTCCGAACCTCCACTCGAAATCCCTAATTCCCCATCGGACCTGGGTAACCTTGTCTCGCCGGTTGGCGAGGGGCATGATGATGTGATTGTACACCTGCGCCATGGCGTTGCCGTGACCCTTGAGCCTCCTGCAACTTTCCCGGTCCGCATCCAGGATTGCCTGATGAACTCCAGGGGCGCACCGCTCGAGCCAGTTGAGGAGCGTTGGGCCGATATTGAAGCTAAGGTGCTTGTAGTTATTGAACATCTCAAGAACGTAGTTCTCGCCGTCGGCCAGCCGCGCAGCCGTGTTGGCGCGGTAGCATTCGTAATTGATCCGCGTGTTCCAGTCATGATACGGAGCTGCGGAAGGCTCTCTCTCCACCTCATCGAGCCATGGATTTTCTCTAGGGGGTTGATAGAAGTGGCCATGAATGCAGATATATTTGACAGCTTCAGGATTGGGCATGCTGGATTCTCCTTGCCGCGCCGCTGTTTGTCCATTGGGAGCCTAGCGTCAGTGGAAGGTTGCAATATTGGCGCCTCATCGTAGCGCGCCTGATCGTTCGGTTCGGGTGCAATAGATTATACGAGACAGACGTCTCGTTGAACAACACATCAACGGCGGGATTAGATGACACACGGAGATTGCAAGGAATTGACGCGCTTTTCGGGAAAATATCCGATTTGCTGCATGCTGGGCGTCATCCTCTTAAGATGCGTTAAGCTAATTATAATTCTCGAGGTCGCGACGCTCGTGGACGTCTATTGGGCGAAAGGATTCAAAATCTTCAGGCATGAGGAATCCCCCGGGATGCCGCATGGGTTCAAGGGCGAACGATGCTCCCTGGTTCGTAGATCCCCGCGTGCACGGAAGCGAGTGGAAATACAACGGAGCTTTTTCCCAGGAGCGTTCCGGGGTTGGTGACGGCGTTGCAGCCGATTTCGACGTCATCGCCGAGCACCGCGCCAAACTTGCGCAACCCTGTTCCTAGAATCTCGCCTTGCACCTTAATCCGCACCTCCTGTCCGCCTATTTTTAGGTTGGCCAGCTTGGTTCCCGCCCCCAGATTAGCCCGGGCGCCAAGGATGCTATCGCCGAGATACGCAAAATGGCCGGCCTTGGCGTCGTCGAGCATGATGCTTCCCTTCATCTCCGTAGTGTGGCCCACCACGCAACGATCGCCGACTATGCACTTACCCCGCATGTAAGCTCCCTGCCGCACCTCCGTGAATTCGCCAATAACGGTCGGCCCTTTAATGAGCGCTCCGGGCTCCACCACCGTTCCGCGGCCCAATGCGATCTGATCGTCCATGAGGACGCTCCCGGCGTAGAGCACCACGGCGTCCGAAGTCTCCTTGCCGTCAATCTGCACCCGGAACTTGCCCTTGGCGACGTCGCCGCCCAGGAGCTTGAATCCGTCGCGCCGAATTGCCCCTTGCCACAGAAGCACTGTCCGCGGCAGGGGGAGGCCGAAGCAGTCAAGGGATGAAATCGGGCTATACAGGGCTTGCTCAAGGGCGAAGGCTGAAATCTTTGCGAGCGCTTCCCAAACGTAGCGACATCCGGAGAAGACGTCGCGGAACCTATAGGAATCGAGATTGAAGAAAGCTTCCGGCTTCAAAATTTCCATTTCGGGATGCGCAGCCTCCGGGCCCGGGTGCGAGGTTCCACGGTTTTACGTGGTGCTCGTTGGAGCGTTTTCTTTCAGGCCAATCCAAGTGTTCCAGGCTTCAGAATCAGCCGGGCGTGCTCGACCTTGGCGCACTTATCCATGACGACGGATAACCCCGCCCTGCGAGCCTTCTCGGCCGCTTCTTCATGGGCGAGGCCGATCTGCATCCATACGCAACTCGCCCCGACCGCGATGGCCTCGTCCACGATCGCCGGGATTGCTTCAATGTTGCGAAAAATATCTACTATGTCAATATGCGCGGGGACCGATTTCAGGTCGGGATAGCACTTTTCTCCCATAACTTCTTTATACTTCGGGTTGACGGGGATCATTGCATATCCGTTGTCCTTGAGGTGTTTCGCGACCTTGTAGCTGTCCCTTTCTTCTTTGTGTGAAATTCCCACAACGGCAATAGTCTTGGCGCGCTCCAGGATGGCTTTCACTTCCTGGTCGGACGCGGTGCTTTCCGGGGCCCGATCTTGGGTCATGCTTATCCTCCCTCCATGGGGTTGGGGCGGCGTCCCGGATGCAAGCATAGATCGTCGGGGCCGCAGATTTCGTAGAAGATAACCGCATGTCCCGCAGGGGTCAAGTGATAGCTTCGAGGCTTGCAGTGAACGCCGTGTTGTTGACAACCTGTTCCTTATTGCGATAATGGTGCACTATTCGTTACTGCTAGTGGTAAGACGCTTGCTTTACAATCCTGTCATGAAGGAGCACGAGAAGTGGGAGGTTCGCTACACGCCCTGGTGGTTGACGATGAAAACAACATCCGATCCGTCATAAGAAAGATGCTCTACCAGATGGGGCGGTTTGAAAGCGTCGCGGACGCCGCCGATGGCGAAGAAGCCTGGGGGAAGCTGCGGACCGAGCATTTCGACCTGGTGATTACGGACATCAATATGCCAAAGCTCGATGGCGTCGGACTGCTGAAACGGTGTCAGGCGGACGCGGAGCTCAAGGATATTCCATTTCTCATGATTACAGGCGAGGCCACTTCGAGCTGGGTGGCGATCGCGGGAGAATGGGGCGCATACGACTATCTGATCAAACCCTTCTCCTACAATGTCTTGAGGGTCCGTGTGGAGGCCATCCTTGAGCGCCTGAGAAGCCCGGAGGAGCAGCACTACAGGAAGGTCCAGGAGCTTAAGGATGCTGGCGACTGGGGGGGGGCTCTTGACAGCATTGAGCAGTGGGAAAAGCTCATGCAGCGGAATATTAAAGCAAGGTGGCTTGTCCTGAAAGGAGACATCCTGTTGGAAATAGGGCAATACAAGGACTCCGCCGGATGTTTCGAGAAAGCGATGGCGCTTGCGCCCAATTTCCTCGCTGCATACAAGGGCTATTCCGCATTGCAGCAAAGGCTCGGCAACACGGAAAAGGCGGTGGAAGTCCTGGAGCATGTCGACAGGATCAGCCCGATGGATGCGGATAGGAAAATGGACATTGGCCGGATGATGCTAGAAGTTGGACGAACAGAGGAAGCCAAGGAATATCTGGATCAAGCCATCCGGCAGACGCCTGCAAGAGACAAGGAGACGGCCATGCTGGCAGTCGCGGAAACGTACATGAAAAACGGGCTCTTCGACGCAGCCGATCAGATCTTCTCCCAAAACTTGAAAAACTACACCATGGAGATCGAAGTTTTCAACCGGCTAGGCATCACCTTGAGACGGCAGGGAAAGTACGGCAAGGCCATCGAATGCTACCGAATGGCGCTGAAGCACCACCCCTCCAATCCCGCTGTTTACTACAACCTCGGGATTGTATACATGATGCTTCAGGACAATAGCAGCGCGAGGAAATGCTTCACCAGCGCTCTCGAATTAGACCCCGGTTTTGCAAAGGCCGAGGAAATGCTTGGGCAGTTGCGGGAAAGTTCGCCTGGCGCAGAATCCGAATGAGAGACGACCATGCCTCGATCGGCAAACCTTCCCGCCTCAGTTCTCTCTTGGCCGTTTCTTCGGCCCTTCCTCCGCAAACACGGTGATCATTGCTCCCATGTGATGCATTGACCGGGGCACATGGCCATAGCCTCTTCTATGGGTTCTTCCGGACAGTCCTCCTCCTGAATGACAATCACTTTTCCTGTTGCTTCATCGATCCCGAAAGCTTCTGGACAAATTTCCACGCAGCCTTCGCAACCGGTGCAATCGCCCAAGTCGATGGTCACTATCTTTCCCATAGGATTTCCTCCTATTTGCATCCCTGGAGGCCGCGCCGGAAGGTGGGTGAGCCATCCGAACGCTCGGCTTTCTACTCCCGATGCATCAGATGGGAGGCGCGATGGTCACCAGAACGCGCATGTCCGAGGTTGCCTCGATGCCATGAGGTTCGCTGATTGCCGATATCAGAACGTCTCCAGGTTTGGCGGGGAAAGTCTCTCCTCCCGCTCCAAGAAAATTCCCTTCCCCTTCGAGCACCGCAATGCATACTTCGCCTTCCAGTTCATGAGCATGCACTGGCAGCGTCTGACCTGCCTTGAAATTGAAATTCAGAATCTTGAAATAGGGCGAGTCGTGCACCAGCAGGTTGGCGAAAGCCCTGTCGCTGAATCCGTTGCTTTCAAAGATGTTCATGCACTTCATGGCAATTTCTCCTTATTGCGCTTTGCGCGATTGACGTCCGTCGGCAATAACTTTTCCCCCTCTGCCGATGACAATTTCTTCCAAGGGGATTTGTTTTCCGGCGGCTTCCATGGCTTTTCTTACAATGGCCGGCAACGCCGAGCAGCAGGGAACTTCCATATCGAGGACGGTGGCGCTCCTGATCGAGCATGTCTTGAATATCTCGGTGAACTTCCGGATGTATTCCTCCACGTTGTCGAACTTGGGGCATCCCGTAAGAAGCGCCCTTCCTGGCAAAAAGTCGCGGTGAAAGTCGGGATAAGCCGCCAGTGTGCAATCCGCAGCCACCAGGATGTCCGCTTCCATAAGGAAAGAGGCGTTTGCCGGGATGAGACGGATCTTGACCGGCCAATGGGCGAGGCCGGAAGCGCCGCATTCCTGCCGCCGCGGGGCGTTCGCATCGCTGCAAGAGGGTGCGGTCCCAAGAATCCGCACCTGACTCGAAACACAGCCAGCCGGCGAAGGCGACGCGGATCTTAGTTCCGCGAGTTGCAGAGACGCCGTCTTTTCCTCTTCATGCTTAAGATAAAGCTCAACGGCCTCAGGATCAAATTCATCGGCTTCTCTTTCGATTATCCGGAGGGCGTCTTCCGGGCATTCCCCGAGACACGCTCCGAGGCCGTCGCAATACTTATCAGCGACCACCCTGGCTTTGCCGTCCACGATCTGAATCGCTCCCTCCGCGCAAGCAGGAATGCACTGCCCGCAACCCGTGCAACGCTCTTCGTCTATCATTATTATCTTTCTTTTTATCTTCATAATCGTCCCTTTCACTGTTATGACTGCGATACACTAAAGCATATGGACAATGGAACGCCTTGTTTCTTTCACCGCCCGTTCCGGCCTTTGTGAGTATGCTTTTACTCTGTAATAAGGTAAGGATCATTGACCTAGATCAATAGAGAAATGGATGTTGATTTTCTATGTCTCTTTCCAACATAATGAAGGGGTTGTCCGGGCGTTGGGTGGAAGAGGCGGCTGGATGGCTCCTGCCGCCGCATGCGGGCCAGCGCAAGAGTAATGTGTGGTGCGGTGTGAATGCGCGAAATGTCCATTCGGGAAGATGATGCCACGAGGTGAAACATATCATGGAAGCGAACAAGCGGGAAAAGATCGGCAAGGCTGTAGGGTTGCTCCACGAGAGCGCGGCTAAGATCAGACAGTTGGAGTTCGAGGCGAAGGACGCGCTGTTCTCGCGCGATGACGCCGCAGAGCACAGAAAGAAGCTTCAGGAAAAGGCGATGCTCCTCATGGACCTGCCTGACGTCATGGAAGAGGCGCTTGCTGGAATGGATGACGATGCGGCGGAAGACATCCTCATGGGAGTGCGGGATTTTGCCCGGCGCGCGGGGCAGGCGATGGGGCTTTCCAGCATATTTTACATGTCGGCGCTTCTCTATCCGGACGACTACAGGGAGGGAGACCAGAACGACTTTGAGAAATTCGTGGATGCGGTCCAAAATAGACATCTGAAATAGGCGGCGAAGAAGTTGCGCCGCTGCTCCAGTCGCGAAGCGGTTGTTGGGCGAGCGCCGCTGGATGCGTCGTACAAAAGAAATTTGTCCGTGGAGGAATCAATAAGCGGAAATGCAATGCGACGACCCCGTGCGCTTTGCGAAAGCCGGCATGGTTTTTCCCGGGGGGAGTCATCTATCATCGCTGTGCTGGAGGATTGGGTCAGATGCCTCGTAAATTATTTGTCGTAGTGGTTGTAGCACTTGCACTTGCCGCGGTTGCGGCCGGGGTTCCGGGAATGGTCGGCGCGGAAAACTCGCCCGCGAAGAGCCGTCCGGAAGGGGCCATGACGCTTTGGCAAGCCGTGGTGTTGGGCGCCGTAGAAGGGTTGACGGAGTATCTGCCTGTCAGTTCCACTGGGCATCTGCTCGTGGCCGAGGAGTTTATGGGGCTCGACAAGTCCGATTCGGGAGGCGACGCGGACGCAAGGAAAGAAGCATCCGACGCATATGCGATCTGCATTCAGGCTGGAGCTATCCTTGCAGTGCTGGGTCTTTACCGGGATCGGGTCAGGCAAATGCTCCACGGAGTATTCGGAAAAGACCCGACCGGCTTGAGGATTGCCGTCGCGATAGTCGCTGCGTTCGTCCCCGCGGCGGTGATAGGGCTCCTATTCGATAAGGCGATCAAGGCGCATCTGTTCGGCATATGGCCCGTAGCGGCTGCGTGGTTTGTGGGCGGATTGGCCATCCTCGGGTTCACGTGGTGGCGAGACAGGGATCAGGAAAGGGGCCGGGGCTACAAGTCGCTGGAGCACATCAACATCCGGATGAGCCTCGTGATCGGATTCATGCAGTGCATCGCGATGTGGCCGGGCGTGAGCCGGAGCCTTGTCACAATCGTTGGGGGCCTTCTGGTTGGCCTCTCTCTTGCGTCCGCCGTGGAATTCAGTTTTCTGCTCGGCCTAGTGACGCTGGGCGCCGCAACTTCATACGACGCCCTTAAACACGGGAAACTCATGCTACAGATGTTCGACGCGTTGCCGCTCATTGTAGGGTTGATTGCCGCGTTCATTTTCGCGGTGATTTCCGTCAAATGGATGGTGTCGTACCTGAACCGGCACAGTCTGGCGATTTTTGGTTATTACCGGGTGCTTGCAGCCGTGCTGGTTTCGGCGTGGATGCTATTTTAGATTTGTGCCTCGCCGCGGGGATTCACTTCCCAGGCTAATTTTTCTTCTGGATTTCATTTGTATTTGCCGTTTTTGCTGTTCCTAGTCCATCTCCGTCTAATGCGAGGCGTCTATGACCAGTGCAAATTATTGGGCCGACGACTATATAGAGAAGAGGTTCGATGTAGACAAGGCGATAGGGTTGATCCGGTCGGGACAGAGGGTCTTTGTCGGATCGTCTTGTGGCGAGCCTCAATGCTTGGTGCGGGGTCTCTATGAGGCTTCAAACAGGTTTACGGACCTTGAGATCATACGGCTCCTTTCACTGGAAGGCGCTCCTCTCACCTCGGTGGCCGATAAGTCGGAGTGCAGGAACCTGACGGTTCGGTCATTCTATCTCGGTTCGGTGAAATCCGCCGAACTGGCGAAAAACATGCGCTTCATGACGCCGATCAACCTCTCCGCGGTCCCGAAGCTTTTCAAGAGCCGGCGTTTGCCCCTCCACGCGGCGCTCATCCAGGTGAGCCCACCGGATGATTTCGGGTGGATGAGCCTTGGCGTCTCCGTGGATGTGACGCTCGCCGCCGCGCTCTCCGCCGACCTCGTCATTGCGCAGGTGAATGCAAAAATGCCGAGAGTTCTGGGGCAGGGCTTCATTCATGTCAACGATGTAGACGTAATCGTGGAGCATGACGAAGACCTGCTCACGATCGGCGACTTGCCGGAATCCGGGCAGGCCAATGTCATCGGACGGCACATAGCGAATCTCATCGATGATGGCTCCACGTTCCAAATCAGCCTTGGAGCGACTTCCCAGGCGACTCTGCTAGCGCTTGCGGGAAAGAACGACCTTGGGGTCCATTCTCAGTTCCTCACGATCGACATGATGCACCTCGCGTCCAAGGGGGTCATAACCAATCGTCTCAAGGGCTTCAACGAGGGAAAACTGGTTGCCAGCATGGCGATAGGGACTTCCGAGTTGTATGAGTTCCTGGACTCGAATCCCGCCATAGAGTTCCATCCGTCCGACTACGTCAACGATCCGCGTGTCATCTCCCGGCACAACAAAATGGTCTGCATGAATGTAGTGATGGCTATAGACCTCACCGGCCAGGTCGCCGCCGACGCCCTGCCGTTCAACCATTATTCCGGCGTAACGGGAATGCTCGACTTCGTGAGGGGGGCCGCGCTTGCAGAAGATGGGCGGTCTATCCTGATGCTGACCTCCACCACCTCTAACGGCAAGATCAGCCGGATCATCCCAAAGTTGGATGAGACGGCGATCGTCATCCCGAGAGGGGACGTGCAATATGTCGTGACGGAATACGGGGCCGTGAATTTGTTCGGGAAGAGCTACCAGGAAAGAGCCATGGCGCTTATTAGCATCGCCCATCCCGATTTCCGTGAAGAGCTTTTCTTCGAGGCGAAAAAGATGGGCTTGCTTGGCCAAGAGCGCACCTTAAAAGAATCCATCCACGGAGTATATCCGATCCGGTTGGAGGAGACTATCAGCATGGGGGGGCGACAGGTCCTGATCCGTCCCATCAAACCTGTGGATGAACGGTGGCTCCAGGAGCATTTCTACAATCTGGAAAAGCAGGACGTCATATCGCGTTTTTTTCGTCCGAAAACGAGTTTTTTGCGGGCGGATGTAGAAGGGATGTCCCGGACCGATTACATCAAAAGCCTGACCGTGGCGGCGGTTGTCGGAGAAGTGGGCTTTGAAAAGATCGTGGGGGTGGGGGAGTACTATCTGGAGCAGCCAAAGAATATGGCGGAAGTGGCCTTTTCTATCAGCAAGGAGTGGCAGGGCAAAGGACTTGGGCGAGCGCTCATAAGAAAGATAGCAGAAGCCGCGCGCGAAAATGGAATCTCCGGCTTGTTCGCTTACACATCGGCGGAGAATCAGAGAATGAAGAAATTATTCCAATCCCTGCCATATAAGGTGCGTTTGGTTGTCGGAGATCCTGTTTATTTGAGCTGTAAATTTGACGAACCGGAGCCTCGACCATCCCGGGCGCCTGCGGGATTGGGTGAAGGGGCATAAGGTTATTTCCACTAATTAAAATGCCGTAATACTCGATGTTCAAGTTTTTCAGACGGGTATAAAGGGGAAAGTAGTTCCCGCGCGGGTTTGCTGCCTTTTGGCTTCACGACTTGTCCGCCCATAAACCCGCATATCTACTACACCGGACCCAAAAACTCGAACATCGAGTAAGAAATAGAAAGTGTTCCCGGATTGCTCGCTACGGTGCGCCAGCCTACGGACTCCAGGGCAAGTATTATGGAGCGAATGGCTTTTCTTCTGCCTTGGCTGGCGTGCACTTTTGGTCTTGCTTCGTTTCTTAGCCCAATACATTCAATGTTGATGTAATGGTAGTTTTAATTATTTGATATTATAATATAGTATAATACTCGATGCCTGCCGCCTGTTTCACCTTAAGTCGCATATCTTCAAGGTAACAATATCTAACATTTATTGGATATATGCGTGTAGTTGCTGCATATTTTCTCATCTATCGGATGAAATGTTTTGCTTGTATCCTATTTAGCTCTCGGGTAAATTAGCGAATTATTCCTCTTATTTTTCTATTGTGAAGTTTTTCCTCTTCGAGTCTTGGGGGAAGGTTGCGTTGTTCTCGTCACCTTCTTGGGAATGAGGTGAACCGAATGGAGGGAGATGTATGAATCTGTTCCAGAGAATCTCCAGGCTTCTAGCAGCTAATATTAATCATATGCTCGACAAGGCGGAAGATCCGGAAGTCATCATCAAACAGATCGTTCGAGAAATGGAAGAAGGCGTAGCGGAACTCAGGCGAGAGACGGTGCGCGCCGTCGCCCTGCGTAAGCAGTTGGAAAAGAAGGTGCATGCTTCTGAACAACGCGCTCACGATCTTGAAGAAAAGGCGCGGGCCGCTCTTTCTGAGGGTGATGAGCAGATGGCCCGGGAATTCGTGAGAAAGAGGCTGACTGCTCGCAAGGAGTGCGATGTTCTCGCCGTGGAGTGTGCAACGGCGTCAGAAGCCGCGGAAAGGTTCAGGAATGACCTGTCGGACATGGAAAAGAAACTGGGAGAAGCTCTTAGACGGAAAGAGGACCTGATCCGGCGGAGCCAATCGGCCAAGGCTCGGTTGCGTGGAGAAGAGGCTGCGGCGCGATCGGCGGTTTCTATGGGCTCCCTTGATAGTGCAATTGATGCTTTGGAATCCGGGGAGGGAGCCTTCGAGTCGTTGGAGGCCATGATCCTTAGGCATGAGTCGGAGGCGGAGGCCGTGCGGGAGTTGCGACCCGAGGATAACCGGCAGGAGGTCGAGTTCCAACAGTCAATGGAGGATAGGGCTGTGGAGAAGGAATTGCAGCGGCTGAGGGAGCAGGAACGGAAATAGGAGCTTAAGGTGTCCCTTTTGCATGTCTATTTGGGGTGTCTTGTTTTTGGGTGGTCCCTCCTACTTGTTTCGCTCTTCATGGGGCATGATGTGGATGGGGGATCGGGCTTTCACCTTCATTTTGATGCTGACGGCGATTTGGAGCCGGGAGATGCTGGGGGAGGCGCTATCCATGGAGAGGGCGTTGTTGCGGCGCTGAAATATCTTAGTCTCCGAAATGTCGTTTTCTTTACGGCGTTTTTCGGATTGACCGGCAGCGTGCTTTCACTGCTGGATGCGCACCGCACTGTCGCCTTCGCGCTTGCCGTTGCCATGGGCGTCTTCGCCTCCACGCTCCTCAGCAAGATGGTGACGTTTCTCAGACGAACGGAGGTGGGAGAGCTTTCTTACCTGAACCGCCTAGAGGGCTCCAAAGCCCGCGTGCTGGTTGATGTTTCGAGAGAGCGACGCGGCAAAGTGCTCGTCGAAGCTGGGGGAAACACTGTGCAATTGCTCGCATGGGTTGCCGAAGAGTCCATCCGCGATGCATACAGTTGCGGTGATTGCGTTACGATTATTCATATCAAGGATGGCATTGCGCATGTAGCGGAAGACACTTTTATTAACATATGAGTCATGCGCGGCTGTAGGCGCGTCTGCTGCGTTGAGGATGGCGCCCGGGTTGCGTCGCTTTGGAAATATCGAAAAATGGAGGCGTTGATGCTGGGAGAGATGTTTGTGTCCATTGCAGGCATTGCAGTGCTGGTCGTCCTTGTCGCTGTCATATTTGTCAGCCGCTATCTGTTGATATGCCATCCGAACGAAGTCATCATTCTCTCGGGAAAGCTCAGAAAGCTGCCGGACGGAACAGTTGTCGGCTATCGAGTCCTCCGAGGCGGGCGGGCGCTCAGGATTCCCATTCTGGAGAAAGCCGCGCATATGTCCCTTGAAACCATCCCCCTGGAACTGACGGTGCAAAACGCCTACTGCAAGGGAGGCATCCCTCTTCGGGTCGAAGCAATAGCTAACGTGAAGATCGATTCGAGCGAGCCCATTTTCGGCAATGCTCTGGAGCGTTTTCTCGGCAAGCCCAGCCTGGAGATGCACAAGATCGCCAAGGATACGTTGGAGGGAAACCTCCGCGGCGTTCTTGCCCTGCTCACTCCCGAAGAGGTCAATGAGGATCGGCTGAAATTTGCCCAAAGTCTCATCGATGAGGCGGACAACGACTTGAAGCAACTTGGCCTTCAACTCGACACCCTGAAAATTCAGAATATATCCGATGAAGCGGGGTATCTCAATTCGGTTGGCCGACGAATAACCGCCGAGGTGATCGCGGCCGCGCGCAAGGCGGAGGCGGAGAGAAAGGCCGAGGCCGAAGAGGCGGAGGCGGTTTCAAGGCAAAAGGCGGAAGTGGCAAAGGCGAAGGCGGACCAGGAGATCCAGGCCGCACAGATCGAAGTCGGGCGAGAAATAAAGGTCAAGAAGGCATTGGCGGAAGCGGCCGCCATGGAAGCCGAGGCTACGTCGCGCCAGCGCGCTGAGGTTGCGAAGGCCAAGGCGGAGCAGGAAATCCAGCTCGCCCAAGTCAGTTCGGACCGAGAGGTGAAGGTCAACAAGGCCGTTGCGAACCAGGAAATCGAAGAGGAGAATAATCGCCTCAGGGTGAAGGTCGCGGAATTGGAGGCGGTCGCCATTGTTAAGGAGCAGGAAGCGAGGGTCGCTGGTGAGAAGGCCAAGGTGAAATACGAGCAGGACATGGAGCAGGAGCGCATCGTGCTCCAGCAGAAGCGGCTCATGGCTGACGTCATCGAGCCGGCTCGGGCCAGGAAAGAGGCAATGGAACTCGAGGCCAAGGGGTCGGCGGCCCCGATTATGGAGACGGGCAAGGCGCGGCTGGAGGTGTTGCGGGCGATGATTGCCGCCTACCAGGATGCGCAAGGCGATGGGGAGCGAGTGTTCGTCTTGAACATGTTGCCCGACGTCATAGCTCAGCTCGCCAAGACTGTTGGAGAAGTGAAGATCGATCGGATTAGCGTTATTGACGCTGGGGCTTCCCAAGGGAGCAATGGGGGCCTGGCCAGGGCGGTCGGTCAAATGCCGGCGGCGGTCATTTCCTTCATCGAACAGGTGGAGAATGCGACCGGGGTGCAACTCTTGAAACAGCTGCAACGGCGCGGAGAGTCTGAGGAAGGCAAACAGCCTTTAGAATCTTGAACTTCCCCGACCCCATAGAAATGAAAACGCCAGTTTGGGAGACAACCCCAAACTGGCGTGTGAAAACTTATGGATCAGGCGCCGCGAGTCGTTACTTCTTTAAGGAGTTAACCGGCTCCAACACCTTGTTGATGATCGCCATCGCGGAAGAGCACTCACGGAACATCTGCACGATGAAAACGAGAGCCAGCATGTCGAGCACGACGCAGGCCGTCCATGCTCCGTCGATCGCGGCTCCGGTTGCTATCGCCCCGAAGAAAAGAGCCGCCAGCAGTCCGCTCGTGGAGCATTTGGGCCAGGCTCTGAACCGCACCATCTGGTTGCCTCCCCCATGTTCTTCCACGGCCATGAGGACTCGGGCGCAGCCAAGCAGCCCGCCGCGCAGCTCCAGATCCCAATGGTCGAAATCCCCACCGCGCATCACGACGCTGCGCAGGCTCTTGAAACTGGTTTCAAGAGAGCCCATCCATGAGATTGGATCTTTCCACTGGTCGCTCCAGACCGCAAAGGACCTCGGATAGGGCCAAGGCGACGATATTCCGGGGACGCCGCAGCGCCTCCAAGGCGTAAGACCAAGCTTGATGCGACCGATAAGACGCGCTAGCGGCTGGATCAGATGCATTCCGGCCGTCAGCATCCTGAGCTTGAACATGTCCGCGCCTTGGGCCTTGGTGCTGAAGGTGACGTGGGCCGCGCTGGAAATCGCGTGCAGCACGGGAAGCACGACGCCCATTATCAGGAGCGGCAGGGCGAGGAACAGCGGCTTCCAGTAAATCCCCAGCACCGAAAGGCCACCGAGCGCCGCCATCAACAGATACCATTCCGGCATCAGCGGAAGGGACGACAAAAGGGTAGGGGCCGGCTGGTAAATGGACTGGAAAAGCGCGCTTCCCCATGTGCCTTGGTAAACTCTGCCACGGAACCAGCTGAGGAACTGGTCGGCGCCCTTGACATAGAGTCTTCCCGCCCACGGGACATGGCCTGCCGCGTTGTACTTTTCAGGCCATTTCTTTTCGAGGTCCGCTTCGGCCTTGCCGT
>CALFXO010000064.1 GCA_937958025.1 uncultured Syntrophobacteraceae bacterium | reverse complement strand
GGAAGAAAACCGGAAGGGATGTGGCTGGCCGAGACGGCGGTCGATCTGGAGACCCTTGGAGTCCTCGCGGAAGAGGGAATCCGCTTCACGGTGCTCTCGCCTTTCCAGGCGGCTCGCTGGCGCTTCACGGATTTTGACAATCCCTGGCAAGACGCGAGAGACGCTAAGATTCCAACCGGACGCGCATACAAGTGCAGACTTTCGGGAGGACGCAGCATCAGCCTGTTTTTCTACGACCCTATGCTGGCGCGGGGATTGGCCTTCGAGAGGCTCCTGGAGCACAGCAGCAAGCTGCTCGGGAGCATCGATAGTGCATACCGGAACAGGCCGACGTCCCCCTCAGGCCCATGGCTGGTGCACACCGCAACAGATGGAGAATCCTACGGTCATCACTTCAAGTTCGGGGATATGGCCCTTGCCGCCGCCGTCAAGGAACTCTTGAAAGACCCGGATTGCAGAATCATCAACTACGCAACCTTCCTGGACGCCTTTCCGGTCAGGGCCGAAGTGGAAATTGTCGAAAACACCGCCTGGAGCTGCTCCCACGGGGTGGGACGCTGGAAAAGCGACTGTGGCTGCAATATCGGAAGCGACCCAAAGTGGAATCAGAAATGGCGGGGTCCCTTACGGGAAGCGATGGACGACCTTCGGGACCTACTGGCGGCTCACTACGAGAAGGAAATGGGAAAGCTGGGCGCCGACCCTTGGGAGACGCGCAACGACTATATAGAGGTCTTGCTGGAGCCCCAGAAGAGGCAGTCATTCTTCATCGAAGCGCATACGCGGAGGAAACTCGGCGCCGCCGAGCGCATCCGGTTCCTCCAGCTCCTGGAGATGCAGAAATGCACCATGGCGATGTTCACGTCCTGCGGATGGTTTTTTGATGAAGTGAGCGAGATCGAGGCCGTTCTTATCATGCGTTACGCTGCGCGGGCGATGCAACTGGCGGAGAAGACGGGAGCGGCGTCTCCGGAGGCGGCTTTCCTGGAGATTTTGGAAAAGGCCCCCAGCAACCGTCCGGAATATTGCAACGCAGCTAACGTATACGCCAAGAAGGTCAAGCCCCAGGTTGTCGAGCAGGACAGGGTCGCCGCAAACCACGCGCTTCAGTCTTTCCTCGGGCCGGAGCGCACTCCGTCCCGGTGCTACGCATTCACCGTTTCCCCCCTGCAACAGGATGACCTCGGTTCGAGCCCGATCCCCTGCCGTTATGGGCGAGTTTTGGTAAGAGACGAACGGACCTTCGAGGAAGGAGACTACCTGTACGCCCTGCTCCATTTCGGAGGACTGGATTTCCGGTGCTCTGTCAAACCATATGAAAACGACGGGACCTACGAGAGGATACTGCAAGCCCTTCAGGAAGCCGTGGCAGAGCAGAACACCGTTAGGATCGTGCGCATTCTGGACGAAGAACTGGGTGCGTCTTTTTTCGGCCTCCAGGAAATATTCCAGGACAAACGCACTGAAATTGCACTAAAAATCACCGATGAGCGGATGAGGATTTTCACGGACTTCCAGCGGCACATGCACCAGGGATTCCGCCCCTTCATGAAGTCGCTGAAGCGCTGGGGCATAGACCCGCCAGACGACATGAAGATGATTGCAAGGCGCGTCCTCAGTGACGAAACGCGACACATTGTCAATGCCATCCTGGAGCGCGGCGAAACCCCTCCGGCGCATTCGGGACGCGCCGCCGGGACTGGAGACGATGTGGACTTTTTCCATCGGGCGCACATGGGGAGGCTCCGCTCCGTTCTCGAAGAGGCGCAGGGCTGGGGGATAACGCTCGACATAGCGGATGCGGCGCAGGACCTTGGCAAGACCATGCGGGACTGCATCTCCACCCTTATACAAGAGTTCACCCCTCAAGGCGCTGGCGAATTCCTGCGTCTGGTGGACGTCTGCCGCACCCTCCGGGTGAAAACGGAAGTATGGGAGCTGCAAACGTCTTATTACACTTTAGTGTGCAAGGGCGTTAAAGACTCACGGATGGCCGTTCAGCTTCTCTACAACGACAGGATTTTTCTGAAACAGATGGATGATTTTCTGGGCTGCCGCTTCGCTCGTATGCTTGCGGAATTGCCGGGAATTTTCTGTTGATGAGATGAGAGCCCGACGCTCCGGACGTCGCCGCCCCCACAAAAATGGAAGGCCGCCAGCACGCACGGAACGCCGGTTTATATCAACAACTGCAAGATGGAGAGCAGCTTCCACCGCCGCCTATCGGTGTTTCGGAGGTCACGCTAAACCCTCCACCCATCGCACTGTAAGCATAATCAACCGCGACGGCTTTCGTTTGCTCGTGCAGCTTCTTGTCGAGCAGCATTGTGAAGCCGTCCACGTCGAATACATCGTCGGTCTCCTTTGGTTCGTCCAGAACCATTGCCAACGATGGCCCCCTTCATCCCCCCGACTGAAGGAAGATCCGGATCGGACTGATTTCCTTCCCTTTGAAATACTCATGCAGAATCTGCTGAGCAGCTTTTGATACGGTTACCATAGGATTCTCCTTTCGATTATTGAAAAAGTATAGGATGAATAATCATTATTTCCAAAGGAGTCAAGCGGCAATATAAGGCCATGTAATTAATATGAAAATTTGCGACAAGAAACAGTGCGCGGAAGCAATGCCCCCCAATCGCCAAAGGAGCTTAGGACGATTGTCCGGCGCACAACCGCCGTGCAATAAAAGCGTAAGCCGAAACTTGCATTCTTGTCTATTTGCTTTTCCCGTATAATGTTATAAATACGCTACGAAACCATGGAATGAACTCTCGCGAGCCCGCAATTGCCAAAAGACGGGACAGATGACATGAGCGGCGGAGCCGCCTGGTGAGTGACAGTCGCGGCCGCGAAGGGCGTTTTCGCAACGCATGGAGAAATCCCCAGGCGACGGAGAAGGAAAGGAACAGGCGGTTGAACCAAACACCGAGCAACGACAGGGCGCAGCCAAATGGCGCTCATGTGGCTTTTGAAGACAACCGGCTCGTCCAGCAGCTTGCGGGCGAGCAGAACAGCCATCTCAAGCTGATTGAGAAATTACTGGGCGTGCAGGTGCACCTGAGGGGAAACAGGTTCGCCATCGAAGGAGACCGCCCAAGCGTAGAGATCGCAATACGGCTTCTGAATGAACTTGCGGGCCTGGTGCAACGCGGTTACCCGCTCTTTGCTAGCGACATCGGATATGCAGTCAGGATATTGAGCGAAAACATCGGCAAGAATCTGAAAGACATATTCCTGGATCAGGTCTTTATATCTTCCGGCAAGAGGATCGTATCTCCCAAGAGCATACGACAAAAAGAATACATAGAGGCGATGCGGCGCTACGACGTCGTTTTCGGCATCGGTCCGGCGGGCACCGGCAAGACTTACCTGGCGATGGCGATGGCCGTTGCGGCGATGTCGGCGGATCAGGTGCGCCGCATCATCCTGGTGCGCCCCGCGGTGGAAGCGGGAGAAAAGCTCGGATTCCTGCCGGGGGACCTCGCGGAAAAGGTCAATCCGTACCTGCGCCCACTCTATGATGCGCTCCACGACATGCTGGATTATGAAAAGGCCTCCAAGCTGCTCCAACGGGGCGCAATTGAAGTCGCTCCGCTTGCCTTCATGCGCGGCCGAACGCTCAACGACGCTTTCGCCATTCTCGACGAAGCCCAGAACACGACCACGGAACAGATGAAGATGTTCCTCACCCGGTTGGGAATGGGATCAAAAGCTGTGATAACAGGCGATATAACACAGATCGACCTCCCGGACAACAAAGCCTCCGGACTGATCGAAGCGATGCGCGTGCTAAAGAATGAAGAAGACATATCTTTCATCCACTTCACGGACAGGGATGTCATCAGACACCGCCTCGTTCAGAGGATCATTAAGGCTTACGAGCGTCACGAGCGCTCGCTGCGCCACAAGCCGGAGTCATCTGGAACCGAGGGAAAAGAAGGCGATGGAGAAGGACAAACGGGAACAGGAAAAGCTCCGGCCTAAAGCCAGGAGCGCCAATGGAAGGAGGCTGCCGCCCGTTTTCATGAGGAGCCCCGTCCATCAAAAAGCGTTGCTGCTGGCAGCGTTGAGCCTGCTGATATCTCTTTTGCTTACGCCGTCCTTCACGTTCACGAGCCCCCACTATCGACTGGGCGACATCGCGGATCGGAATATCAAGGCGAAACGCGACTTTCTGATCGAGGACGAAGAAGCCACCAGGAAAAAGCGCGAGGAGGCGGCGCAGCAGGCCCCGATCGTCTGCGACCTCTACGAGAGAGCCCTTTATGACGTGGACCAGCGGCTGGAGAAAGCCTTCGGGACGATGCGCAAGATCATCGCGGATGGCTTGCCTCCGGATGGAGCGGATGCGGCCATGGCCTTGGCGCGTGAGCCCTCGGGGAATTCACGGCCCGCCGGGCAGTCCGCTGCGCCGCCGGCGCCTCCCCGGCTGGAGGACGTTCTTGCATCGCACAAGAAGGATTTCGAGAGCTTTCTTGGGATAGATGTATCGGACGACGTGTACCAGCACCTATGCGAGAGGCGTTTCGACGCGAGCACTCAGCACAAGGTCTCGCAACTGCTGGAGCCAGTCTTCCAGCAGGGGCTGGTGGCCGACAAGGGGCTGTTGTACCACGCGGCGGGAAGGGACCTCGTCATCCGGAGAATACAGTCGCAGGATGAAAAGGTCGCTCCATCGCCCTACTTCTTCCTGGATATGGAAGAGGCGAAAAAACTCCTGCGAGTGCAGGCGCTCGAACTCGGCAAGGATATGGAATACATCACCACCATATCATCGCTCGCGATTGAGTTGCTCCAGCCCAACATCACTTTCAACCTCAGTGAAACAGAGCTGAGGAAGGAAGCGGTGGCGGCTTTTGTAAAGCCCGTGTACATCCAGATCAAGAAGAACGAAATGCTCGTCCGCGAGGGACAGAGGATAGGACTTGAGGAGCTTCTGAAACTCCAGGCGCACAAGCAGAAGAAATCGAGATGGTATCGGTTCATGGTTTTCATGACGATATTCGTCTTCAGTGCGCTATGCATGTGGTTTCCTCTGCGCTTCTCAGGCCAGTACGTCCACCCCTTCCCCCAGGAGGTGCGGGATTTCATATTTCTGGCGAGCGTGATCGCGCTGCTCCTGATGATTGGCCGGTTTACGGTCTGGATAGGCGATTCCATGGGTGAGGGGCCTCAATACTTGAGCAGCAAGACGCTCATCTACGCCCTCCCGCTGACCGCCGGAGCGATGCTCTCCAGCATCTTCTATGGGGCCACGTTTTCACTTATCTTCTCCCTGGTGCTGACCATCTTTTCGACGATTCTTTTCGGAAGGGATTTCGGCTGCTTCATCTATTTCCTCGTCGGATGCTTCGTGGCGGCTCACACCGTTATTCCCTGCCGCAATCGCATGACGCCAATCCGCTCCGGGCTCCTGGTGGGAGGAGCCAACATCGTGCTCGTGTTAATTGCGGCGGCTTTTGAAAATCAGCTTTTTGACGTCAAGACGCTCATAAACGCACTGGCCGGGTTCTGCGGCGGCGCGTCATCGGGCATTCTTGTAACCGGCTTGACGCCTCTTGCCGAAATCACCTTCGGCTACACGACGGACATCAAGCTCATGGAACTCGCCACCATGGAGCAGCCGCTCCTCCAGGAGCTCATGGTGCAGGCTCCCGGCACGTACCATCATAGCATCATCGTGGGAAACATGGTGGAATCGGCGGGGAAGTCCATCGGGGCGAACTCCCAGCTTGCCAAGGTCGCCGCCTATTATCACGATATCGGCAAGATCAAGAAGCCGCTATATTTCATCGAGAATCAGTTTGAATGCGACAACCGCCATGAAAAGCTGGCGCCCTCCATGAGCAGCCTTATTCTCATTTCCCACGTGAAGGAAGGCGCCGAACTCGCCAAACAGCACCACCTCGGCAAGCCCATCATGGACATCATCCAGCAGCACCATGGCACGAGCCTTATTTCCTTTTTCTATAAGAAAGCCCTGGACGCGCGGGAAAAGACCCAAAGCGCCAAGGGCGCGGAGCTCCCCCCCATAAACATCGACGACTACCGCTATCCGGGTCCGAAGCCGCAAACGAAGGAAGCTGGACTCGTCATGCTGGCGGACGTGGTGGAAGCGGCGTGCCGGTCGCTCACGGAGCCCACCCCCGCCAGGATCAAGGGGCTGGTGAACAAGCTCATCAACAATATCTTTATCGACGGCCAATTGGACGAATGCGAGCTGACGCTCAAGGACCTTCATTATATAGCTAGACATTTCAATCAGATACTTGCAACCGTCCATCACAAGCGAGTGGAGTATCCGACTTTGCCCGCCGGGGATGGAAGAGGAAAGACCGATGCCGGTAATTCAACTCACCGTGAACCAAAGCCGGATCGCGATAGACCGTCGGCGAATCAGGAAGACAGCAAAAAAGATCTTAAGCGTCTTGGACTGCAATGATGCGGAAGTCAGCATCCTCGTGGTG
This sequence comes from uncultured Syntrophobacteraceae bacterium, assembly GCA_937958025.1. Taxonomy (GTDB): domain Bacteria; phylum Desulfobacterota; class Syntrophobacteria; order Syntrophobacterales; family Syntrophobacteraceae; genus CALFXO01. The sequence goes on along the minus strand of CALFXO010000064.1, from coordinate 13,009 downwards.
GACGACGAGGAGATGACGGAAATCAACACCGAACATCGGCAGGTGAACGATACGACCGACGTTCTGTCATTTCCCATGAGGGAAGGGGAATTTGGCGACATTCAACCGGACTTCCTGGGAGACGTCGTTATAAGCGCCCCGACCGCGCAGAGGGTGGCGGAGCTGCACGATGCAGATCTGGGCGCGATCATGGACCTGCTGCTGGTCCATGGGATGCTCCATTTGGTGGGGCTCGACCATGCAAGCGAAGAGGAAGCGCGCTCCATGGACGCGAGGACTATGGAGCTGCTGACGGAGCTCGGTCACGAGCCGCGGGCTTTTGAGTGGTTCTTGACGGAAGCCCAATATCGACAAACAAATGACGAAGCATCGTCATGAAAGGAGAATCATTGGCAAGGGTTGCGATCAACGTCGATCATGTGGCTACAGTGAGGCAGGCGAGGCAGGCGACGGAGCCGGACCCCGTGACCGCCGCGGCCCTCGCGGAATTGGCGGGAGCGCATGGAATAGTGGTGCATTTGCGGGAAGATCGACGCCACATCCAGGATAGGGATGTGGAGGTCCTGCGCCAGACGGTCAAGACCAAGCTCAACCTGGAAATGGCGGCCACGCAAGAAATGGTGCAGACCGCGCTTCGGATCAAGCCCGACATGACGACGCTCGTCCCTGAAAAACGCCAGGAGTTGACCACGGAAGGCGGCCTGGACGTCGCCCTCCACGAAGAGCAACTTCGGAGCGTCGTCGGGGTGCTGCACGACGGCGGCATCGGGGTGAGCGTATTCATCGACGCCGACCCGGCGCAGATAAAAGCGGCGCACGGCCTGGGGGTGGATTTCATAGAATTGCACACAGGTCCCTTTGCTGATGCGGCAACTTTCGCTGTTCGCCAGGAGGAATTTGAACGTCTGGAAACCGCCGCCAAGCTTGCGCAGAAGCTGGGCATTACGGTGCATGCGGGTCACGGGGTCGATTACCGCAACATTGAGTGGCTCCGCGGCATTAGGGAAGTAGAAGAATTCAGCATCGGCCATTCCGTGATGGCCCGCGCCATCCTGGTCGGGATGGAAAGAGCCGTGCGGGAAATGATCGAACTGGTGCGGGGATAGATGGCGGTTTACGGAGTGGGCATCGACCTCGTCAAGGTGGACCGGATCAGCAAAGCGCTGGACCGATGGGGTGAGCGCATGAGAAACCGCATCTTCACCGAGGCGGAGTTGGAGGCGTGCTCCCGGCGAAAAAGCATGGCGGTGTGTCTCGCCACGCGTTTCGCGGCAAAGGAAGCGTTCGTCAAGGCGCTGGGACGGGGTATGATTTTCCCCGTGCTTTGGAGAGACGTCGAAGTGCGGAACGACCCCGCCGGAAAACCGGAAGTCCATCTTTCGCCCCGCGCCGAGGAGTTTTGCAGGAACGAGGGAATAACGTCCTGGAAATTGAGCCTTACCGACGAGGGCGAATACGGGGCGGCGGTCGTCATTCTGGAATGCTGATGCGCTGTTGAGGAAGGCTCGTCCATGGGCCATATTGACGGCGGCGTGGAAAGAATCGGGAGGATCGCATGTTGATTGCAACAGCCAGGGAAATGGCCAATCTGGACCGCGAAACTATCGAAGGCGTCGGCATTCCCGGGGCCGTCCTCATGGAAAATGCGGCGCGCGGCGCGGCGTCTTTTTTTCTCGACGAACTCCCCGATCTACTTGAAAGGAAGATCGTGGTGCTCGCCGGAAGCGGAAACAATGCGGGAGACGGTTTTGTTCTCGCGCGTCTTTTCTGGAACAAGGGCGCAGAGGTGACCGTCATCTGTCTGCGTTCTCCCTCCCGGCTTCAGGGCGACGCCCTGACAAACTACAAGGTTCTCGAAAGGCTCGGGGTTCCGATCGTCGAATGGGACGAGGCCAACTCCTTTGACGCTCAGTGGGAGCCGTTGCGGCGATGCGACGCCGTCATCGACGCAATCCTCGGAACGGGCCTGAATAGCGAAGTGCGAGGTCTTTACCGACAAATCATCGATGCGGTCAACGACCTCGACGCACCCGTCCTTTCGGTCGACGTCCCCTCGGGACTCGACGCCGCATCGGGAAAGCCCCTCGGGTCGGCCGTGCGAGCCATCGCTACGGCCACTTTCGGACTCGCCAAGGTGGGATGCCTCGTGACGCCCGGCGAAGACTATGCGGGAAAGCTTTGCATCGTCGATATCGGGATTCCGCCCTCGGTGGTCGAAGCGAGCGGCATTAAGCGCTTTTGGCTCGACAACGATCTCGTTTCCGAATGGCTGGAGCCGAGGCAAGCCGATGCTCATAAGGGACGCGCGGGCCACGTCGCGGTGCTTTCCGGCTCACCCGGCAAGACGGGCGCGGCGACGCTCATCTGCCAGGCGGCGGGGCGCGTCGGGGCGGGACTGGTCACGCTCATGGTCCCGCACAGCCTGAATCCCATACTCGAAGTGAAGTTAACGGAGGCCATGACCCTCCCGATTCCCGAGACCTCCGAACATACGGCGGCTGAGGCGGCCTTTGCACCTGTAATGGGCTTCCTGCAAGGGAAAAGCGCCCTTGCGATGGGACCGGGGCTTTCGCTCCATCCGGAAACCCGCGCCCTCATGCGGCAACTCATCGCGGCAGTCCCCTTGCCCATGGTCCTTGACGCGGATGCGCTCACCGCCCTCTCCGACGACCTTTCGCCGCTAAAGTCGGCCCTCACGCCCCCCGTGCTCACCCCCCATCCCGGAGAGATGGCCCGCATGCTCCACGAGAAAGTCGCGACAGTGCGGGACAACCGCCTGGACATAGCCGCCAGCTTCAGCAAAGAGCATAACGTTGTGCTGGTTCTCAAAGGGCATCGGACCGTGATTGCGGCCCCAGACGGGAGGCTGGCCATCAATGGGTCGGGCAACCCCGCCATGGCGAGCGGAGGCATGGGAGACGCACTGACAGGCATGATCGCGGGCTTCATTGCCCAGGGGTTCGAGGCTTTTCAGGCGGCATGTCTCGGCGTCTACATCCACGGCGCGGCGGCGGACCAGCGCATCGGAAGCATCGCGAGCCGGGGTTTGATGGCCGGAGACCTCCTTGAAGAAATTCCGTCGGTGATCGGCCGTCTCGAAGGATTTGAATGGGAGAACTGACGATCCACTCGCCGAACGAAGCCTTCAGCCTGGAACTGGGGCTGCGCATTGGGGAAAGGCTCCTGCCGGGCGACATCCTGGCGTTATGGGGGGAATTGGGGGCCGGGAAGACGCTCCTCACGCGAGGCATCGCCCAAGGCCTGGGGATTTCGCCGGATGTCCCCATCACCAGCCCCACTTTCACCTTCATGAACGAATACGATGGCCGCCTGCGGCTTTACCACATGGATCTCTACCGACTGGCCGATGTGGACGAACTGGAGTCCCTCCCGTGGCGGGAAGCGCTTTTCGGCGACGGCGCCGCGGTGATCGAATGGCCCGAACGCCTGGAAGACCAACTCCCTTTGGAGAGGTGGGATATACGCATCTCCATCACAGGAGAGGAGAGCCGGGAAATCGTCATCGCGGCGCACGGAGACGGACCTCTCAGGCGCATCGACGAATGGGCGCCCGCGTTCACGACTTGAGGCAAGGGCCAGCGCGTCGCGCGCCCTCCCCTTCCCTCTCGTGTCGTTTCCACGCCGGCCGAGCAGGCATGTAGGCTATGCTTCTTTTTTGTAGAGCGCGGCGATTCCCTGTCCCCCGACATCCGGGTCTATGAGGCGCAGGCCATCATAGCGGGGAAGCACCTTGCTAAATCCATACACCAGGTAGAGCGCCCCCGGCTTGGCTCCCCTGCTTATTTTTTCTCCGAAGAGATCATGGAGCGTAATATAAGTATAGAAAAGATCGATATCCTCGAAATGCACTCCCGCGCTCTCGTAAATTCGCCGATAGGTGGCGTCCTCGAGCGAACTCCCCGCAAAAAGCGCAATGTTCAAAGGCGGAGGCGCCATCCCCTCCTTCGCCAACATCTCCTCCAATTCGCTTCGCCGGGGCCCGTATTCGGCCAGAATGTCGGAATCGATCTCGACCCCGAGCGACGTCTTGACGAAATAGCTCATCAGGAGATTGACCCGGCCATCGGCGCAGCCCAAGTCCATAAACAGCGTGCGACCGGATTCAATCAAACCGTCATCGAGCATCACCCGGATGCATTCCAGGAACTTCCTGAAATCCGTTGACTTGCGAAACCCTTCAAACCCTTCGCATCCGTACTTGCATCCATCGTAATAGTCGGCTATCAGGGAAACCGTTCGCCGGAGTTCTTTAGAAAACCCAGACATAAAAACTCACCGTTCGATGAAACGTTTTACTGCTTCGTGCACTGCAAAAGTCGCATCCAATTCTTCGCCGGAAACGTCTTGCAGAAGGAAGCGGCCCTCGTGCGACAACCGCTCGCAAACCTTCGCACAGAGGTAGTTCACGCAAAGGACGTGACGGGCCTTGAGGGTGCAGCCCTTTGGGCCAAGGAAGAGGCATCCGTTCCATACGCAGCGCGATGTCGGGAGTGAGCAGCCAAGCAGCAGATTGAGCAACAGCAGCACCGCGCCATATCGCCTTTCGATTCCCGCCCCGCAGCAACTCCCGCCTTCCTCTTCATCGCAATGTCTGCACGTTTCGACCACTCCAACATCGACCATGACCGAAAACGTGGCATCCGTCTTCCGCCGCAGATCTTCAAGCCGCCCTGCAATAGAGGAATCACCCCGGAGTCTCTCCCCCCACTCGGCAAACATCTCCTGCGCCAGCGCGATATGCTCCAACACATCCGGAACAACCGGAATGTCCTCCGAAGAACTCCGTGCGTCTTGGTCGGCGCGTCCAGCCACTTCGTTATTCATTTCCAACCGCCTCCCGCCTTTCCCCTTGAGATTGTAGGTTCTCCTACCACACTCCAGCGCATGAAGTCCAACATTATGATGCTCGCTTTCTGTACAGACGCGAGAGGAGACTGTTCTAGAACAACAGTTCCCTCTCGCGTCTTCATCGCTGGTAGTGCACCAGCGATGAAAGTGAATAGAATCGAATTCTCGGTATTTTTTGCTTGACGTATCATCCTTGCCGCAAAAGCTCGAACGTCGAGCGCCAGCGTCTTGGAACTTCGATCATTCATTTATGTACGAACCACCGCCTTGCCGCATCTTCGCACCTCGATGCACTTTACCTCCCGAAGCGCACCCTTCCGAACTTTATCCAGGTCCGTTCCCACCCTTCTCAATCGGTTTGCCGCCCTCCGGGCGATCTATTCCGCGCACTTGCGATCGCCTTGCAACATGATTCAACACGCTGAAATAAAAAACTAATTAGCCAATACCGCTAATCGGCGCATCGCCTCTTCGCCCGCTCGCTTCGCGCTATGGCACATCGGTTGCTCTATAGGATGGCGAACGAGCGTAAATCTACCGAAACCACTTCTAAAAATCGAGCAGTTGCGAGGGAGTACGCTATGACCAGAAAGATAGCCTTTTACGGAAAGGGAGGAATCGGAAAATCCACCACCCAGCAGAACACCGCCGCCGCCATGACGCACTTTTACGACAGGAAGGTGTTCATCCACGGCTGCGACCCCAAGGCGGACGCCACCCGTTTAATACTGGGCGGCAAGCCTCAGGACACTATCATGGATATGTTGCGCAATGAAGGCGAGGACAAGATCACCATAGAAAAAGTGGTGAAGACAGGCTTTGAAGGCATTCGCTGCGTGGAATCGGGCGGCCCGGAGCCGGGAGTCGGCTGCGCGGGGCGTGGGGTCATCACCGCCATCAACCTGATGGAGGAGCTTGGCGCCTACACCCCCGAGCTGGATTTCATCTTTTTCGACGTCCTCGGCGACGTCGTTTGCGGCGGCTTCGCGATGCCCATCCGGGACGGGAAGGCGGAGGAGGTCTACATCGTCGCCTCGGGCGAAATGATGGCCATCTATGCGGCGAATAATATCGCCCGGGGCCTGCTCAAGTACGCCGACCAGAGCGGGGTCCGCCTTGGCGGAATTATCTGCAACTCCCGCAAGGTGGACAAGGAAATCGAGCTTATCGAGGAGTTCACCGATGCCCTCGGGACCCAGATGATCCACTTCGTGCCCCGCGACAACATCGTGCAGAAGGCCGAGTTCAACAAAAAATCCGTGGTCGAGTATGACGCCGCCTGCAATCAGGCCAATGAATACATGATCCTGGCCCAGAAGATCATCGATAACCAGAATTTCGTCATTCCCAGCCCGCTGGCTATGGATGATCTCGAACTGATGGTCGCCAAATACGGCCTGATGGATTAACCCGACAGGTTCACCGGCCCTGAAGGCCGCGAGGACCGACGGTTCGATTCCGGACGTGAGCATGCGCCCGGAATCGCCGCAAGAGGAGAACCGCCATGCCAATGGTATTGCTTGAATGCGACAAGGACATCCCCGAGAGAGAGCAGCACGTCTATATAAAGGCCACGGGCGAGGACACCACGATGTTCCTGCCCGCATCGAACGTCCCCACCATTCCCGGCACGCTGTCCGAACGGGGGTGCAGCTTCTGCGGGGCCAAGCTGGTTATCGGGGGCGTGCTCAAGGACACCATCCAGCTCATTCACGGCCCTATCGGATGCGCTTACGACACGTGGCATACGAAGCGCTATCCGAGCGACAACGACAATTTTCAGCTCAAGTACGCCTGGTCCTCCGGCATGAAGGAGCAGCACGTCATATTCGGCGGCGAAAAGCAGCTCAAGAAGAGCATCCAGGAAGCCTTCGACGCCATGCCCGAGTCAAAGCGCATGTTCATTTACACGACCTGCGCCACTGCGCTCATCGGCGATGACCCGAGGGCGGTCGCCCGCACCGTGATGGAGGAGCGCCCGGACGTCGACATATTCGTGGTGGAGTGCCCTGGGTTCGCGGGCGTCAGCCAGTCGAAGGGGCACCACGTGCTCAACATCGCCTGGATGAATGAGAAGGTGGGGACGAAGGAGCCCGAGATCGTCAGCCCCTACACGATCAATTTCATCGGCGACTACAACATCCAGGGCGACACCTACCTCCTCCAGGAGTATTGGGAAAAACTGGGCATTCAGGTGATCTCCCACTTCACGGGCAACGCCACCTATGACGAACTGTGCGGCATGCACCGGGCCCAGCTCAACGTGGTGAACTGCGCCCGCTCCGCCGGTTACATCGCGAACGAACTCAAGAAGCGCTACGCCATCCCGCGCCTCGACATCGACGCCTGGGGATTCAGCTACATGGCGGCGGGCCTTCGCAAGATCGGAGCTTTCTTCGGGATCGAGGACAAGGTCGAGGAGTTGATCGAGGAAGAGTACGCCAAGCACAAACCCGCCCTCGACTGGTACAAGGAGCGGTTGACGGGGAAGAAAATGGCCATATGGACCGGCGGCCCGCGCCTCTGGCACTGGACGCGCGCCGTCGAGGAGGACCTTGGCGTGGAGGTGGTGGCAATGTCCTCCAAGTTCGGCCACCAGGAGGATTTCGAGAAGGTCATCGCTCGCGGACGGGTCGGCGCCGTTTACATCGACGACGCCAACGAAAAGGAATTCTTCGAGGTGGTGGACATGGTGAAGCCGGATGTGATCTTTACGGGTCCGCGCGTAGGCGAACTGGTGAAGAAGCTCCATATTCCTTACATAAATGGCCATGCCTATCACAACGGTCCCTACATGGGTTTTGCCGGGTTCGTGAATCTGGCCAGGGACATGTACAACGCGGTGAAGTCGCCGCTTTGGGGGCTCGCCGGGAAAGACGTCAGGGAGGTCGCGTGATGCAGGAAAAAATCGACGCTTTGGTGGGCTACATACAGCAAAAATGCCTTTGGCAGTTCTTCTCCCGCGCATGGGACAGGGAGGAAAACATAGCGGGCGTGCTGGACCGGACCCGTGACCTTCTGCTCGGGGCGACTCCTCCCGTCGATACGGACATCGACCGTTGCCACCTGGCCGACGCCAAGACGCTCTCCGCCGAACTCCGGTCCGAGTTCCCCTGGGTTGCCGGGATGAGGCCGGATCAACTCGGGGCGCTCTTTCAGGGAGTCAAGGAAACCATGATGGAGATCGCTGTCGCGAAGTCCAGGAACGGCGAACTTTACGTCAGCTACTACTGATTTTCATTTTCATTGCGGCGCTCCGGGGGGCGGCCCCGAAGCAGCCGGATAGAGGGGGAAGGAAATGTCGTGCACAATCATCAATAAAGAGCGCACCGGCGTCATCAATCCGATACTCAACTGCCAGCCCTGCGGGGCGCAGTACGCCGGGATAGGAATCAAGGACTGCATTCCCCTCGTCCACGGGGGGCAGGGGTGCAGCATGTTCGTGCGCCTGCTGTTCGCGCAGCACTTCAAGGAGAACTTTGAAATAGCCTCCTCGTCGCTGCACGAGGAAGCGGCGGTCTTCGGAGGGCTGAAACGGGTGGAGGAAGGCATAGAGGTGCTCGCGAGGCGCTATCCCGACCTGCGCGTCATCCCGATCATCACCTGCTGCTCGACCGAAATCATCGGCGACGACATCGAGGGGAGCGCCCGCAAAGCCGCGCGGAGGCTCAAGGAACTTTTCCCGGACAGGGAAATTTTCCTCGCGCCGGTGCATGCGCCGAGCTTCAAGGGGAGCCACGTCACGGGCTACAACGAATGCATCGCATCCCTCGTCAAGACCATCGCCAGGAAGGGGGAGCCGAACGGCAAGCTGAACGTCTTCACCGGCTGGGTGAACCCCGGCGACGTGTCCGCGCTCAAGGGATATTTGAAGGAAATGGACGTGCAGGCCCTCGTGATCCCGGACATTGAAAGCCTCGATTCCCCGATTCTCCCCGACAAGAGCATCACCACTTACGGGAGCACCACGGTGGAGGACCTCGCGGATACGGCCAATTCGGTCGGCTCCCTTTGCCTCAGCCGCTACGAGGGAGCGACCGCCGCGACCTTCCTGGAGAGCAAGTTCAAGGTCCCGGCGGTTGTGACCAGCACCCCCATAGGGATAAAGAACACCGACGCAATGCTGCAAAACATCAGCAGGATGACCGGGAAGCCCATCCCCGAATCTCTCGTGAGGGAGCGGGGCCTCGCCATAGACTCCCTTGCGGACCTTGCCCATATGTTTTTCGCGGGTAAGAAGGTCGCCATCTTCGGCAACCCGGACCTTGCCATCGCGCTCGCGCAGTTTTGCCACGAAGTGGAACTGGAGCCGGCCCTGCTGCTGCTTGGCGACGACAATTCGCGCTATGCCAAGGACCCGAGAATCGTCGAGCTGCAGGAAACTCTCGAGTGCGAGATGGAGGTGGTCTGCAATGCGGACCTCTGGGACCTGGAAGACCGCATCAGGAACAAGGGCATGAAGTACGACCTCATCATGGGGCACTCAAAGGGGCGTTATATCGCCATCGACGCCAACGTCCCCATGGTGCGCGTGGGGTTTCCCACCTTTGACCGCGCCGGGCTCTACCGCCATCCAATCATTGGCTACAAGGGCGCGGCCATGCTGGGAGACCAGATAGCCAATACGCTCTTCGCCCACATGGAATACACCAGGGACCGGGAGTGGATCCTGAACACCTGGTAGCGCGGCGGCCCGGAAACGGGAGAGCCGGGGGCGCTTCCTTTCCGGGGCGCTCCCCGCAAGACATCTGCCGCCCTCCTCCGCCCCGGCAGGCTGGGGAACTAAACCCACAAAAGGACGCACCATGGCCGATATATCCGACAGCATCGTTTTCCACGGTCCGCTCAGCGAGCTGCACCGCCTCGCCGACGAGGGGAAGATCCCGACGCGCCTCCAGGGCAGCCACACGAGGGCCTGTAAATTCTGGACCGCCGCGAAAATCCTCTCGGGCGTCCGCAACTCCGTCATCCTCACGCACGGCCCCAGCGGGTGCGCCTACGGGGTCAAGCAGGCGTATAAACTGACCAACTGCCGCAACAGCGGGGCCGTTTACGAGCCCGTGGTAAGCACCGCGCTCGACCAGTCGCGCATCATCTACGGCGGCGAGAAGGAGCTCAAAATCGCCATCGCCGAAGTGCAGGCCAAATACTCGCCCGATGTGCTCTTCGTTGCGACGAGCTGCGCGACGGGCATCATAGGGGACAACGTCGATGCGGTGGTCGACTCCATGCGCGACAAGGTCCGGGCGAAGCTGATGCCCATCCATTGCGAGGGGTTCGCGGGGGAATACCGGAGCGGGTTCGACCTGGTCTTCCGCGAGCTGGTGAAGCTCATGGAGCCTCCGACGCCGGAGAGAAAGGCGCGGATGTCCAAATCGGTCAACATCGTTGGGGCCAAAATGGGACCGGAGCGCACGGAGGTGAACACCGACGTGAAAGAGCTCATACGGCTCACCATGGGCATGGGGGCCGAAATAAACGCCGTCATCGCGGGGAACTGCACGCTCGACCAGCTGCGGCGAGCCCCGAGCGTCGCCGTCAACTGCGCCCTTTGCATGGACATCGGCTACGCTGTCGGGACGGCCATGCGCGACGTCTTCGGGACGCCTCTCAACTCCACGATCCTCCCCTACGGCATCGCGGCGACCGAAAAATGGCTGCGGGGGGCGGCCCGGCATCTCGGCCTTCTCGACGAGGCCGAAGCCCTCATGCGGAGCGAGTACGAGGCCATAAGTGCCCCTTACGAACAGGCGCGAGAGCATCTCGTCGGCAAAACCGCCATTATCGAAGGACGCGACGCCGTCAAGTCCCTCTCTGTAGCCTACATGCTCCAGCAGGACTTCGGCATGAGGGCCATCATCTACAATTTCCACCCATGGAGCGCCGAGGCGCGCGAGACCAGCATCGATTACATGCTGGAAGCCGGGATCGACCCCGAAATCCTCATCACCAGGGGAACCCTCGCTTTCGGCAAGTATGAATCCATGAAGCAGACGGAGGAGGAGCTGCTCCAATTCCTCGGGGCTCTCGACCCGAAACGCACCGTGTACTTCGGGTCTTCGCTCAGCTTCCCGTCCATCCCTCTCGTGGACCTGAACGCGATCCTGAACCGTCCGCGCTTCGGCTACCGGGGCGCGCTCAAGGTCGCGCAGTGCGTCAAGACGGCCCTCGACTACTCCTTCAGGCCAAGGAGCACGCTCACGAAGCGCATCGTATTCCCGAAGGACGTGGGGCTTGCCTCCGCCGCGTCGCTCACTTCAAAACTCGCGCAGGACCTGCCCGACTGCACCGTGTACGCCGGCGCCAGAAGGAGGGGGCAATGTATGATGAACTGAAATTCGAGCATTGCGCCCACAGCAGGGACCCCCTGGTGGGGTGCGCCCTCGAGGGCGTGGCAACGGTGCTCGCCGGGGTGCGGGACGTCAGCATCGTGATCCATTCGCCCCAGGGATGCGCGGCCACCGTCGCCATGGGCTACGACAACCAGGAAATCGACTTCACGCGGCGCAAGACCGCCTGCACCCGGCTCTTCGAGACAGACATCGTCATGGGGGCCACGGACAAGCTCAAGGAGCTGATCCTTCAGGCGGACGGAACGTTTGCATCCAAGGTGATGTTCGTCGTCGGGGCATGCGCGGCGGATATCATCGGGGAGGACATCGAGGGGATATGCCGCGTGATGCAGCCGAAGGTCCGCTCGCGGCTCGTCCCGATCTTCTCCGGGGGGTTCCGGGGCAACGCCTACGACGGGATGGACCTCGCGCTGGAAGCGCTCGCGCGGATCATGAAAGACCCCGGCGGGGAGCGCAACGAGCGCACGGTCAACCTGATCGCCCCCCATGCCTCGCTCAATCCGACCTGGTGGGCGGACCTCGAGTGGGTCAAGGACGTGCTGGAGCAAATGGGCATCGGCGTGCAGTGCGTGCTCACCCGCGATGCGTCGATGCACGAGCTCCGGCACGCCTCCTTCGCGGAGGCCAACATCCTGCTGAGCTGTGACGTGGGCTACGGGCTTGCACGGAGCATGGAAAAAATGTTCGGCATTCCGCTCCTGCTGTCGGACATTCCCCTGCCCGTCGGACTCGGCAACACCGCGAGATGGCTCACCACCCTGGGGGAGCATTTCGCGGTCGAGGAGACCGCCCGCGCCATCATTTCGAGGGGAGAGAGGATGGTCGTTGACGTGTTGCGGCGGCGGGGGCTCATGATCGTCCCGCGCTACCGGAACTGCCGGGTGGCCGTCAGCGCGGACGCGACTTTTGGCACAGGACTCCTCCGGATGCTCTTCGAGGAGCTCGAAATGCTGCCCGACGTGGTTCTCTTGCGCTCGGGCAAACCGGAGGCGAAGGCGCTGCTCGAGGCGGAGTGCGACCGCATGGGCATCGTTCCAAAGGCGGCGTTCAATGTGGACGGCAGGCAGGTGAAGGAAGCCCTTTCGGGCCAGGAAGTCCATGCGGTCCTCGGCTCCGCATGGGAAAAATACATCGCACAGGAGCTTGGCGTCCCCCTTGCTTTTGACGTGTTTTCCCCAACCAATCGCACCGTTTACGTGGACCGGCCTTATTTCGGGGGCCTTGGAATGCTCCATTTCCTGGAGGCGGTGGCCGACGATTTTGAACGGGCGCTCAGGTCAAGGGAGATCGAATGGGAACAGTACCAAATATGACGCGATATTTCAAAATGCCGCATCATTCAGAGAAAGGGGGCGATCATGAACGGGTTCGCTGAAGCGGCCGCCGCCCGCCTTATGCGCGATATCAGCGGGCGGGTGCTGCCCGAGTGCCGGAAAATCGAGCTTTACACCAACAGCCCCGAGGTGCGGATCTACGACCCGGACCCGGAGGGGCGCGTCAACCAGTGGAGCATCCCGCAGGTGATGGACGCCCTGGAGGCCTTCATGTTGCTGGACGCATGCCTTGAGTGCGGCAGGCCGGGCTGGATGGGCATGGCCCTCCGGGAGCGCCTGAACGCATTGGCCCCGAAATCCCGGACGGAGCGCCTCGTGGCGCAGGTTTACCGGATTCTCAAGATCATCCGGCGGGGCGTCTCCGCCGTGGATGCGCGGCTTACATCCATGGAGCATGTTTTCCAGATCAACTACATAGAACATCCGTTCTCCTTCTCTTTGCACATAAGCTTC
>CALFXO010000063.1 GCA_937958025.1 uncultured Syntrophobacteraceae bacterium | reverse complement strand
TTCGGGGCGCGGTGCGGGTGGCGGAGCAGATCGCGGAGGGAGACGTCGGCATGGACGTGAAGCTGCTCTCCGACAAGGACGCGCTCGGGAAAGCCTTGACCGCCATGGTGTCGAACCTTCGGGGCGCGGTGCGGGTGGCGGAGCAGATCGCGGAGGGAGACGTCGGCATGGAAGTCACGGTGCTCTCTGACAAGGACGCGCTCGGGAAAGCTCTGACCGCCATGGTGTCGAACCTTCGGGGCGCGGTGGGGGTGGCGGAGCAGATTGCGGAGGGTGACCTGGGGATAGAAGTGAAACTGCTCTCTGATAAAGACGCGCTCGGGAAGGCACTCACTGCGATGGTGTCGAACCTTCGGGGCGCGGCGCAGGTGGCGGAGCAGATCGCGGGGGGAGATCTGACGGTGAAGGTTAGGCTGCTCTCCGATAAGGACGTGTCGGGACGCTCCCTTTCGTCTATGGTGCAAAAACTCCGCGAGATCGTGATGGATGTGAAGGACTCCGCCGACAACGTGGCGTCCAGCAGCCAGCAGATGAGCGCCACCGCCGAGCAGATGTCCCAGGGAGCTAGTGAGCAGGCGGCTTCGTCCGAGGAGGTTTCTTCCTCCATGGAGGAGATGGGCGCCAACATAAAGCAAAATGCCGACAATGCAATACAGACGGAGAAGATAGCCGTCAAGTCCTCGGAAGCTGGGAAAGAGGGCGGGAAGGCTGTCGCTGAAACGGTCTTGGCGATGAAGGAAATCGCTGCAAAAATCTCCATTATAGAGGAGATTGCAAGACAGACGAACCTCCTTGCCTTGAATGCCGCCATCGAAGCTGCGAGAGCTGGCGAGCACGGCAGGGGCTTCGCCGTGGTTGCCTCCGAGGTCCGAAAGCTCGCCGAACGCAGCCAATCAGCGGCGGGAGAGATTGGAAAGCTCTCAACGCGCAGCGTCGCCGTCGCGGAAAAGGCCGGCGCCTTGCTCCTGGAGATCGTTCCCGATATCCAGAAGACAGCGGAGCTGGTTCAGGAGATCAGCGCCGCATGCAACGAGCAGAGTTCTGGCGCGGAGCAGGTCAATAATGCGCTGCAACAGCTCGATCATGTGATTCAGCAGAATGCTTCGGCGTCTGAGGAAATGGCGTCAACCTCGGAGGAGCTGACGAGTCAGGCCGAGCGACTTCAGGAAACCATTGCATTCTTCAAGGTTGACAGCGCCGGCGGTGCAAATGGAAAGAGAATTCAAGCCGCTGAAAAAAGGCGTGCGAAGACCTCATACTACACCCAAACCTCCCATGCCGCGTGGGAGGGAAACAAGAAATCCGACAGGGACAAATCTAGGTGGAGCGTCGCACTTGCTCCGGCCCTGGCGGCCCCGGAGGAGATCGAAAAGGTGAAGGGCATCACCCTGGACATGCGCCAGGATGGAAAAGAAGAAGGGGGAGACGATGATTTCGAGCGCTACTAATGTCAATCAAGGGTTGAGGTCCAGCAGGGAAGAACTTGCCGTAAGCCTACCATAAATAGGACCAGTAGTCCCCTAAAAGAGCGGACCGTTGAGGCAATCTCGATGCTTGTTTTCTCCCCAATCCAGGAGAAGAGGGATTCGCAGGGTCTAACCGGTTCAGCCTCGCGACGTAGCTCCCGTAGCAGGGGAGCAGAGGCAGTTGCGGTGGAAAGTGATCGCGGATGTATACCAGTTAAGGTTTGAATGTTTTGGTCTGGGGGGCTTATCCTGCCGCGACGTTGCGCCAGTCGTGGCAGGGCGCCGCTCCTACGAAAGCGTAGTTTTCAATCCTCAACGAGTATAGTCGCGTGTCTCGCGTATATTCATTCTCTCCTGGATAGTGCTGAAAAGTGAGGCTCACCCGCATTCTCGCCCCATCGGGCAGGGAAATCGAGCAGCGCCACGACCCCGCGCAGCTTGTGCGGATCGACGCTCCCGAGAGGAGTACGGAGCTTAGGCTAATTCCACCAATGACGTTACCAGTAGAGGGATTGAACGAGGTGACTTATTCGCGATTTAGCGGATCAACTCTTGGAAGGAATCAGGCCGATGGCGGCCAAGGGGGTTTGTCCTCTTGCGCTTCGCACACGGACAACTCGCCTGCGAGTTGTCCGTGTCACCCGCCGTAATTATTTAGTCTCTCAAGTCGTTATTTTCATTATTATAAATCACATAAAGCCCCTCCCTTCCGCGAACGGCCGGGAGGGGCTTTTCGTCGGCGATATTGGCTGCCGGCAACGTCGATCTTGGAATAATGCGTTATACGGCCTTGTCCATAATGTGGATTTCGTCTGCGGTCAACACTCGGTCGATGTCTAACAGGATTTTCACTTTGCCGTCCGTCTTGGCCATTCCCAGGATGTAGTCGGTGTTGAGCTTGGAGCCAAATCTTGGGGTTTCCTCGATGTCGTCGTTCTTTATTTGTATGACTTCCGAAACCGCGTCTACGACGATTCCCATCATAACAGAGCCGCCCGACGCCGTCTCTATCTCGACCACGATGATGCAGGTGCGTTCCGTATAGCCTATCGACTCCATTCCGAATTTCAGCCGCAGGTCCACGACGGGAATGACTTTGCCCCTCAGGTTGACCACGCCCTTGACGAAGTTGGGTGTTTGTGGAACCGGGGTGATTGGCATCATTCCGATGATTTCCTTAACCTTCAGAATGCCGATGCCGTATTCCTCTTCGGCGAGTATGAATGTCAAATACTTGCCGCCCCTGTCTCCCGCCGCCTTCGATGCGTTTCCATCCGCTTCGAGCCATTTAGCCATCGGAATCCCTCTCCCTTCTATATTTATATATTATTGTTGCGCCTGTTGGTTTCCTGTCGGATGGGATGTATTTACAATACACCCATGAATATACTCGGAATCCACATCCGGAAACTTTACATTTTTTTGGCCGGACGGCGTCTGGCGGTTGTTCTTTCTGAACGGAGCGTCATCCTTCCTGTGGAGGAGCGTCTAAACCCATGCAAACGGTTTGATTGCGCCCTCCGTTTTTCGCTCTGTACATGGCGGCGTCGGCCCTGGTGGTGATATCCTCGATCGTTTTGTCCAAAGGCTCCACTTGCGTCGCGCCGACGCTCATGGTGAGAGGAATTTCCTCGTCCTGGTAGCGGAATCGTATGTTGGCGACTATCTTTCGTATTTTCTCCGCTGTTGCGCATGCCCCTTCTATATTGACGCCGGGGAGTATTACGACAAATTCCTCGCCTCCGTACCTCGCGAGAAAATCGGACTGGCGCAGAGCTGGCTGGATGCGCTTGATGATCTCCTGCAAACATTTGTCTCCTGCCCAATGCCCATAGACGTCGTTCACCCTCTTAAAGTGGTCGACGTCGAGGAGAAGCAGGGCGAATATCTGTCCGTAGCGAATGAAGCGTTGCAGTTCGTCCGTAATGTGCATGTCAAAGGCCCGACGGTTGTGGGCTCCCGTCAGGGGGTCGATCAACGCCTCCTTTTCCAGGGACTCCGTTCTTTTCTGGATGGTGGTGATCTCGCCCCGCATCTTCTGCATGTTCAGCTGGAGACCTTCCATGGCTCTATTGGCCTCTTCCAGCCGCGCCTCGTCTTCTCTGCGTTTTTGCTCGATGCTTTTCTTTATCTTTGCGAGTTTATGCGCGAGAATGCCCCGAAGCTCCGCAAGCGGCTTCCCGGCTTCAAACGAAACATCGATATCCTCCACCTGTCCCTGGAGCATGACATTGAAATCCCTGTTCGCTTCGTGCGTCTCCTGAGCGTGGCTGATGGAGTCCGAAGAGCTCCTTTCGAGTTCCGAGAGGTCGTTGCTGATCGACGCCATGAACGCAGTGAATTGATGGCGCTCGTCGCGCGTGCGCTGGATGAACTGTTCCATAAACGCAACCACCTCATCATTTATCGCGATGAGATCTTCATATTCCTTGACTTGCAAAATGCGTTCTCTCACGCTGGCGATGCGCCGCGCGTCTTCTCCGGCGATGTCGGGCTGGATCTTCCCCACAAAGAGCAGGCATCTCTCCTGGAAGTGCTTCAGATGGTTGGGGGGTGGCGGCGGCGCCTCCTTTTTCCCTTCGTTCTGGCGTTTCAGCCACTTGCTCCAGATGGACGGAGAGCCTTCGGCGCGAGCCTTGCGCGACTTTTGCTGTGGCGACTCATCTTTAAGGGCGGCCTCCCTCAGATCATTGATGCAGCATTCCAAGTCCTCCGCGCATGCATCTTCCATGAGCAGAGTTTTGAGGCGATTCACCGGGATGGACAGGCCGCTGTCTTCCCCCGGAGGGAGCAATCCCACGATCGTTGCTAGCGAGCGTTTATTGAACGCTCGAGTGCGTGCAAGCTGCTCCTCCAATCCGCTCAACTGGCTGAGCAGCCGTTCCTTGTGCGTTTGGAGCGTTCGGTTCTGCGACTTGAGCGACTGAATGTCCTGTCGGTTGGGGGTGGATGACTCCTGATGCGGATCGGGACGGTCTGCCTTTGCGGACTTTTGCAGCAGGTCCATGATGCGCGGTTTCTTTGTCAGTTCTGTGGCCAGCGATGCGGGCGTCAGCGCCACGCGGTTCGCCGAGAGCTCCTTGAGCGCCTCAATAACGGTTTCTGAAAGCTGTTCTGCGTCTGCGGCGGCCGCATGCGTTCTATTTCCTTGGTTATGTGACTGAGCCATCGCGGACTCCTCTTCAATACGATTGCCATCCATCCCCGGGATGCATTCCGCACGGGGAGAGGATGTTGTCGTTGCATTATACCGGACTTGTGAGCTTGTGCGATAAACTGGAATACGAACAGAACCTGGAACGGTTCTGTCGGAAGTCTCCCGCGTCGTTTGTAAGCCTTGAATATTTTTTACATAATTTACTTAAATTCTGAGTAGGATTCAAGGTACTACGTTTGCGCAAAAAAGAAAAACATTATCTGGAATCATTTTTGTTCAAGTTTTTCTTTTCGGCCTCCGATATTAGGGTTACATCACAGGAGGATCGGCAATGGTGATCACCGACTATCGGGTGCAAAGCGTGCTCCGGACGTATGGAAAGCAGCTACAGCGCTCGAGGTTCGCCAATAAACTGAATGCTGGCTCTAGTCAGGAGTCTAACTCCGAAAAGCTTAGCATTTCCGAGGAGGCGAAACGGCGTCTTATCATGGATCGCGTTGCGTCGCAGGCCTCGGGGCAGTCGGTGGACCAACAATCTGAGAACGAGAATGGAAACAAGGAGCAGGGTGATATCCAGTTGGAGGATCTGGTGTAAGAAGGACGGGAAGAGCGCTTAAATTAGATGTCTTTCCGAGAAGCAGCGCAGGTGGTTCTCTACAGGGGGCCATGAAGGGGATTGTCATGGGAATTAGCAATATAGCTGCATACAGCGCACAACAGGGCCAGGAGCTTCAGAAAACAGATGTCCGCCCGGATGCAGGGAGCGCCGCGTCCAAGGACGCAACGGTTGAGAGCGCCGATAGGGTGGAGCTTTCCAAGGGTTATACGGAAGTGGCTCGAATGAAAAACAACATGACGGAAACCGACGATGTCCGGACGGAGCAAGTGGAGAAACTGCGCCAGATGATCCAGAGCGGTTCTTACGTTGTACAGCCCGAGAAAATCGCGGAAAAGATGCTGGAATCGGATTGGTAGGCGACGCGGTTTAACCGACATGCTCGCAAGACTCTTCCCAGACCTCGCAGGTTGTGGAGAGTCCGATGCGACGGTTTCGCGATGCTGGGGCGCATCATTTGCGCGGCTGTATGTGAATGGCGCTTCCGGCTGCATTCCTGACATTTCGCATGCCATTTTCTGAAGCTCCTTTGTTTAAGGGGCGAACCTTGGGGAATTTTCGATCTCGCATCCGGCGTCCGCGCATCTGCTTTTCAGGCCCGCCTTGGCCTTCAGCCGGAGCAAGCCGGGGCTGGTGTGAAAAAACATATGGCGTGACCGCACTCCCCGGTGCAGGAAGAAATCTTCCAACTCATCGAAGACCACCAGCTTGGTCGGCCAGGTGAATTCTTTTTCCTTTTCCTGCAACTCCCGCCATATTGGCTCTGCTTCGGGGCTTTCCGCAAAACCCTCCTGTTTTGCGGCGTCGCACAGAAACATGGCGCAGGAGACGGGAGGGACCTTCCATATACATCCCGCTTCGCCGAGATACACGCATTTCCCGGTATCGTTCGGCCGCGCGGTCGTCTCAATGATCCGCGTCACTTCGTCTTCCGTCGATGTGATGGCGGTGACAACTTGATCCGCGAAAAAAGTGATGATGCTCTCGAAACTGCAACAAGCGCTCAGCCTTGCGTCGAAACAGGCTTTCTTACATATGGCGCCGAAAAACCGATCCTGGTATGCTTTCACCTCTTCGCGGAATCGAAGGTAGGGTTCAATGCTCCGCCGCAGGCGCTCCAGCGCCGGAGAAGACAGGCTGCTCAGCACCTTGCGTATTTCCAGGAAGCTGTTGTGCTGATCGGAATTGTATTCGCTCACGTCCGTTGTTGTCATGTTCGCATCGCGTCCTTTGCCTTGGATGCGCCCCGTTTCTTTCGACCGATTCCGACGATGCGGGGGGCGTGGTCAGTAACAGGTTTCTTTCAATATTGGCGCCATGGGAGGCGTGAGGTGCGCGGGCTGTCCCGTTCTCCGATATCTGACTTGGCGTCTGGGCTGCTGTATTCCTATGATGACCGCATGATGAGAAAATGGCAAGGGCCTTGGCGGCGCAGCCGGCCTCCAATGATTATATGAGGATAATGGAAGAAATAAGCATCCCCCAGGCGCAAGCCACGGTAGGAAAGCGTGCGTGGAGGAGGCTGTATGGTTGGTTTTTTGACGCTCTATCATGAAAGCCGACATCGGCAAGGCTGGTTGGGACTGTCCTTCCTTCCCTTGAAAACGTCCGGGGAAGTAAAGAAGGCGATTCTTCGTGCTGGCCCGAGTCGTAGTTGCGGTTAATTTGGATGCTGGAAGAGTGGAGGTTGCAACATGAAATGGCTGCTTATGGTCGGCGCCGTCACACTGATGGCTGGGATGGTTGGAGTCGTTTGGGGCGGCGATGAAGGGGGACGGGGGGCTGCCCCGGCGACGCCCGGCAAGCCGGGAAAAATCCGGACCGCTGTCTTTGCGGGCGGCTGCTTCTGGTGCGTGGAAGCGGATTATGAAAAGCTCAAGGGCGTGCTGGAGGTGGTGTCGGGATATGCCGGGGGGAGCGTCAAGAATCCCAGCTATGAAGAAGTCTCCACCGGGAGGACGGGGCACGTCGAGGCTGTGGAAGTTGTCTACGACTCCAGCGTTCTGAGCTATAAAGACCTTCTCGATTACTTCTGGAAGCACATCGACCCGACCGATCGTGGAGGGCAGTTTGTCGACAGAGGGCCGCAGTACGGCAGTGTGATTTTCTACAAGGACGCCGCACAAAAGGCCGAGGCCGAGGAATCGAAGCGGGAGCTGCAAGCATCCGGGCGGTTCGACAAGCCCATCGCAACCAGGGTGCTTCCCCTGGAAGCGTTTTACAAGGCCGAGGATTACCATCAGGGATATTATAAGAAGAACTCGCTCCGCTACGAGTCGTATCGAGCGCATTCAGGGAGAGATCGGTTCCTCGAGACCGCATGGGCGAAGCCGGTCGTCGAGGAGGCTGCGGCTGGCGAAGGCGCTGCCGTGGGGTCAGGGCCTTCCGCCTATTCAAAGCCGGATGACGAGACGCTCCGGAAAAAGCTCACCGCCGTGCAATTTGAAGTGACGCAGAACGATGCCACCGAGCCTCCGTTTCAGAACGAATACTGGGATAACAAACGGGAAGGGCTTTACGTGGACGTCGCTTCGGGAGAGCCTCTTTTCAGCTCGCTCGATAAGTTCGATTCCGGAACGGGATGGCCGAGCTTCACGAAGCCGGTGGACCCCGCTAATATCGTGGAGAAAAAGGACTCGAAGCTCATCCCCGCTAGGACGGAAGTCCGCAGCAAACAAGGCGATTCCCATCTCGGACATGTGTTCGCGGATGGACCGCCTCCGACGGGCTTGAGGTATTGCATCAATTCCGCGGCCCTGCGCTTCATCCCCGTGGAGGACTTGGAGCGGGAAGGCTATGGGGGATACACGGCGCTTTTCCAGAAGGAGTAGGGCGAAATCGCTTCGCCTGGAAGGCAGGTCCCGAAATGCGCGGAATCCCTACTGGATCGTGCATCCATTATAAGGTATGGTGAAGGCTGGCGGGGGAGGGCGGTCATGCTTCCTCCCCTTGGATGTACGGCGTCGTGGTGCGCTGTCCCCCTTTGGAAAGGAGGCCAAGTGACCGAGAATATCTCTGGAAAGGAACCGCCCCGCAGACGGGCCGCGGTGCTGAAAGCGCTGTTCCTCCTGCTCTTCATGGCTGGGGCCGTGTGCCTCTTCCGCTTCACCTCCTTGAGAGACAACCTCACGGCGGAAGCGCTGGGCCGCTTCGTGAATGCAGCTGGAGCATGGGGGCCTCTCCTTTATATCGCCTTCTACGCCGCCGGAGTTTGCCTCCTCCTGCCGGGGACGCTCCTGACGGGAATCGGAGCGGCCATCTTCGGCGCGTACTGGGGTTTCGTTTACGTTTGGCTGGGAGCCATGGCGGGAGCGTGCGGGGCGTTCTGGATCGGCAGGACCATGGGACGCGACCTCGCCGCCTCGCTCATAGGGGACCGGCTCAGGAAGTACGACGAGGCGATCGAGCGCAACGGCTTCGCGACGGTGCTCTACCTGCGCCTCGTATATTTTCCCTTCACACCCATGAATTTTGGCATGGGGCTCACCAGCGTGCGCTTTCGCGATTATTTTTTCGGCACGGGACTTGGCATCCTGGCGGGCTCGTTCATCCTGACATTCTTCATCGGGGCGGTCCGCGACGTGTGGATCAGCGGCGACTGGAGCGGCCTGCTTTCTCTTCGCGTGCTCTTTTCCGTCTGCCTCTTCATCTTGTCGTTCTTCATCCCGAAAATCGTCAAAAAGGCGCGGGGCGAACGCCCGTAGCGCTCGCTGGAGCGGCGGCGCGCGGCGCCCCCCTTTATCGCTCGGGCGGCTCGGCCCCCCGGTTGAGGATCTCGATGTAGCGGGAGTAGCTGAACAACCGGTTGCGCCTCCGCGCCGTCAGTTCACGCACGATCCCGAGCCCCTCCATGCGCTCCAGCGCCTTGTTGACCGTGGCGGGGCTGACGCCCGTTTGCTCCGCGAGCCAGCCCGACGAGGCGATGGGGCGCTCCATGAGCGCCCGGTGGACCCGGAGGATAGAGCCCGCCGTCCTTCCCAGCCTGGCGATTTTCCCGCGATCTTCCTCCGACAGCCCGACGAGGCTGCGGGCCGTCTCCACCGCCTGGGTGCTGGCCGTGATGACCGCGTCAGCGAAGAAATCGAGCCACGCCTCCCATTCGCCCTTGAGACGCACGTTGTTGAGCAAATCGTAATAGTACTGGCGGTGCGTCTTGAAATAGAGGCTGAGATAAAGCATCGGCTCCGACAACACCTTTTGTTCGCACAATATCAGCGTGATCAGCAGGCGGCCGAGGCGTCCGTTGCCGTCGAGGAATGGGTGGATGGTCTCGAACTGCACGTGAGCAAGGGCCGCCTTGACGAGCACCGGCGTTGGCTTTGGCTGGTCGTTCAGGAAAAGCTCGAGCTTGCCCATGCACTCCGGGACCTCTTCCGGCGGAGGAGGAACGAACAATGCGTTGCCGGGACGGGAGCCGCCGATCCAGTTTTGACTGCGCCGGAATTCACCCGGAGTCTGATTCCAGCCGCGTCCTTTCGCCAGCAGCACTCCATGGATTTCCCTTATCAGCCGCAAGGACAAGGGGAAGCCTTCTTCAAGGCGCTTCAGGCCATGGTTGAGCGCCGCCGTGTAATTGAGGACTTCCCGCACGTCGTCGAGAGGAACGCCGGGCTCCTGGTCGAGCTCGAAGAGCAGGAGGTCGGAAAGCGACGACTGGGTCCCTTCGATCATGGAGGAGAGGACTGCCTCCTTGCGGACATACGTATAAAGGAAGAGCGAAGCGTCGGGAAGGAGCGTGGAAACGCTGTCCAGCCGTCCCAGCGAGATCAGCGCCTGGTCGAATTTGTCCCGGAGCCCCGGCGTCCATTCGATGGGAGGGCGCGGCGGCAGGGGATGGGGTGCGAACGCCCGCACCGTTTCCCCCGCCGTGGACGATGTTATGTAGCGCCCTTGAAGCTCCCGTCTCATGAATATTGTCTCCAATCATGAATTTTGTCTTCAAACTAAAATAAGACTATGCGTTATTTTAGGTTCCATGGAAATCCTAAAATAAGAAATCCAGACCGGGCGCATGGACTTCCTGTTTCCTCGCAACGGCGGCGCGCTTCCCGCCGCCCATGGGGACGGCGCGCCCGGTGAGCCGGTGCGCGCCATTATGCCCGAAAAGCGCTCGTCCGCAATCAAAGAAAGAAATGTTATTGAGCTGTCGTCACCCCGGCGAAAGCCGGGGTCCAGAAAGCCGCATCCATACCGGATGCGGGCTTTTGCCGGAATGACGTTGGAAGGTTGGGTCAACAGCATTATGCTCAAGCCAACGCCATTGCCGGGCTAGCCCGTTCGGCGCTCGCGACGCCTCGTGGCTCACTGGACGCCAGCCGTCTTGAACTGCGGCAGGAATTCGCCGTATCCCTCCCTTGCCATGTCCTCCACGGGGACGAAGCGAAGGGCCGCCGAATTCATGCAGTAGCGCAGGCCCGTCGGAGGCGGCCCGTCGTTGAAGACGTGCCCGAGGTGGCTGTCGGCTTTGCGGCTCCTCACTTCCGTCCGCTCGAAGAAAAGCCTGTTGTCCTTCCGGGTGACCACGCTTTCCGGCGTGATGGGCTTGGTGAAGCTCGGCCAGCCGGTGCCCGAATCGAACTTGTCCCTGGAGCTGAAAAGCGGTTCCCCGGAGACCACGTCCACGTAGATTCCCGCCTTTTCGTTGTGCCAGTATTCGTTATTGAATGCAGGCTCCGTCGCCTCCTCCTGGGTCACCTCGTACTGAAGCCGCGTGAGCTTATGCTTTAGCTCCCGGACGCTCCATTCCTTGCGCTCCTTTCCCCATGCCTTGTCGAGGAAGTCGTCGCGGCCGGAGCGGCTCCGATAGTAGTGGTAGCGGATCGGGTTCTTCTTGTAATAATCCTGGTGGTATCCCTCCGCCGGGTAGAATGGCTTCGCCGTAAGGATGGGCGTCACGATAGGCTTGTCGTACACCCCGCGTTTTTCCATCTCCGCCTTTGATGCCATGGCGCGCTCCTTCTGATCCTCGTTCAAGTAGAAGATCGCCGTCGCGTACTGAGGCCCTCGGTCCACGAACTGTCCTCCGGCGTCGGTCGGGTCCACCTGATGCCAATAGACGTCGAGCAATTCATCGTACGCTATCTTTTGGGGATCATAGGTGATTTCAACCGCTTCTACGTGCCCGCCGGCGGCGTAGTTCCCGTAATCGGGATTCACGCTGGAGCCTCCGGTGTAGCCTGAAACCACCGAAAGGACGCCATCTAGCTCTTCAAAGGGTTTTTCCATGCACCAGAAACACCCTCCGGCGAAGATGGCCTTACTCGTCCCGACGGGGGCTGCTCCGGATGCGCCTTCTTTCACGTCATCGGATGCAATCCCGTAGCGCGCCGCGGCGAACCCGGCGAGGACCAGTATAAGCAGCAATAGCATCGTCTTCATGATATTCCTCCAGATTTTTGGTTGTTTCCCGCGTTGGCGTCCAAACGCGAGGCGCCTGCGGGGATTCCGGCGTGCGGTCTTTCGATTCCGCCACCCTTTTCCCTTCACCTGGGGAAATTGTAATACCGGAATGTTTGAATGGGATAAGGGCAAGGTAAAGATTCTGTAAAGATGAACGCAATAGATGAATGCAGGCGCCCTTCGCTCAGCGCGGGAGGAGGAGCCAGACGCGCGTTTCTCCCCCGGAGCTTTCCGCCCCTACGCTGCCCCCGTGCGCTTCGATGAGTTCCTTCACGATCGCGAGGCCGATGCCCGCCCCGCCCGCGTCGCGGGTCCGGGAGCGCTCGCCGCGATAAAACCTTTCAAAGATGAAGGGGAGGTCGTTTGAGGAAACGCCCGCGCCGCTGTTGGCGAAGACGATCTTGACGCCTTCCGAACTCCTCTTGGTGGAAATCTTGATCCAGCCGCCTTCCGGCGTGTACTGGCAGGCGTTCTCCAGAAGGTTTCGCACCGCTTGCAGGAGCTTGTCCCGGTCCGCGTGTGCGCGCTCGGCCTCGGTGGCGAAATCGGTCGTGAGGGCGATCCTCTTCGCCTGGAGCTTGAGGCGGTAGAGCGCGAGCATCTGGCCTATCGCCTCCGGCAGCTTGACTTCCTCCTTGTGGAGGTAAGCGCGCGCGGCGTCGGCCCTAGCGAGCTGCTGGAGGTCCTCGACGAGGTGCACGAGGCGCAGGATCTCCTCTTGCAGCATCCGGAACGTCGCGCCGGAAGGCGGAATGACCCCGTCGTTGAGCGCTTCCATATATCCCCGGAGGTTGGTGAGGGGCGTGCGGAGCTCGTGCGCCGCGTCGGCGACCATCGCCTTGCGGAGCCGTTCGATGCGCTCGAGGCCATCCGCCATGCGGTTGAACGCCGCGCCGAGTTGGCCGACCTCGTCCAGGGATGCAACGTCCACCCGCGCGCTGAAATTGCCCGAGGCAATCTCGCCCGCTATTGTCGTCATCTGCGAAAGGGGGCGGAGCACCCTCCGGGTGAGCAGGTAGCTGAGGAGGAATGCGAGCGCGAGCGCCGCGAGGCTTGCCCATATCAGGTAGCGGTGGATGGAGGAGACGAACATCCCGTGGATTTCGGTCGGGGAAATGTCGTACTTCTGCATGAGGACCATGAAGTAGTTGGCGGCGAGGTGGTCGATGGCGAGCCAGATGACGAGGACGGTCGCGGCGATGACCGGCGCGACGTTGATGAGCAGGAGCTTCCAGAGCAGCCGGCGCCTCAGCGGCGTGCGCCTCTTCATTCCGAAAGCTCCTCGTCCGCATCGGCGAAGCGGTATCCAAACCCGCGCGCGGTCAGGATGTGGCGGGGGGCAGCCGAGTCTTCTTCTATCTTCTGCCGGAGCTTGTTGATGTGGACGTCGATCACGCGGTCGACGACCGCTTCCCCGTGCTCGTAAAAAACGCTCAGCAGTTCGTCCCTCGTGAAGACCCTGCCCGGCGCTTCCATGAGCTTGAGGAGAAGCTTGTATTCCGAGGCCGTCAGCGATAGCGTGCGTCCGTTCAGCGTCGCCTTGCGTTTTTGCGGGTCGAGCGTGAGCCCCTTGTGGGACAAAATGCCGTTGCCGCCCCTGCCGCCGCCAGCCGGCCTTGCCCTCCGCAGGATGGCCTTTACCCGCTCCACCAGCTCCCTCGGGCTGAACGGCTTCACCACGTAATCGTCCGCCCCGAGCGAAAGCCCCGCCACCCTGTCGATTTCCTCCACCCTCGCCGTCAGCATGAGGATGGGGACGTCTGAAAAACGCCGCACCCGGCGGCACACCTCCCATCCGTCCATCTGGGGCAGCATGATGTCGAGAACGATGAACCCCGGGTTCTCGCGCCGCACCGCCTCTAATGCCTCTTTTCCGCCATGGACGATCAGCGTCCGGAACCCCTCGCGCTCGAGGTAGGTCGCGACGAGCGCCGCCGTGTTCCGGTCGTCCTCGGCTATCAATACGGTGAGAGGCGCTCCTGGCTGCTCCATCGTCGCTCCATTCATCGTCGCATGTAACTCTTACCCATGCCGGCTTGCCCGGAGCCAGCCGACGCCCAATGCATCATATCAATATAATGCTAACATACGACGAGCGGAATGTCCGGTCGATACGACGTTGCGGGCGCCAGGCTCTTTTCCTTTTTCCCTTCTTCCCAGGCGCCCTTTTACCTTGTGGCCTTGAACTCCCGGTTTCTCACCGCCTCCTGCAAGCTGGTCAGGATCTCGTCGCACTGGGCGGCGATCTTCCGCTTCTTCCCGAGGGACAGCGCGAAGGACTTGATATTGGTGTTCTCCCGCGACAGACGCACCACCTCGCCTGTGACCGCGCTGAATTCCACGTAGGCCTGTTTCGCCGCCTCAAGCGTTGCAACCTCTTGCCCGGGAGTCAACCCGGCCAGCCTATCGAGGGCGTTGTCGACGACTTCTCCCTCCCGGCGCATCTGCGCTTCGATTGCGTCCATCTGTTCATCGTTTGCGGCTGCTATATGGGGCGCCTGCATGGCGTAGATCTTGAGGCCCGCCGCGAGGGCGTCGGAGGCCATCTGGACGGCTTCACAACGGCTGTCGTTGGAGGGATTGGAATGGATCAATCTATTGAGCGCCTCTTCAAATCGTGTAATGATCTCTTTCCCTTTTCCGAAGGAAAGCGCCGCTGCCTTGAGATTTGTGTTTTGAACCGCGAAATCCAGTATTTCCTTGTCTTCCTTCTTAAGCTCCTCCCAGCAGGCCTCAAACTCCTGGAAGAGCTTCATCTCCTGGTCTGTGTGGTCCTGAGCGAGCAATGCTTGGAGTTCCTTGCGGTCTCCATCCACCATGTCGTCGATTCGGAGCGACTCCTTGGCGAAATTTTCGGAGGCCTCGTCCGTATCCGCCATTACGGCGCTTTTCTCCATTTCCTGCGACTTCAGGAGGTTTACCCTCATGTCCGCCAGTAGCTCTATCTTCTTTGTAATGTTGCCAACGACGTCCTTCAGGTTCGGGCTGGTTTCTCTCAGCAGGTAGGCAACCAAAAGGGACGTTAGAATTATTGCTGCCGTTACGACGACTATGACTTTCCCATTCCTTGTGTTCATCTCCAGGCTCCTTGCGGCTGATGTGTTGGACCTCTTGTCCTTATATCATCCCTTGAGCTCCAATCCAATTTCGGATCGAGTTCACTGTTTGCAATGCCAGCTGATAAGATGACGCTGCTTCATTGGCAAGTGGATGATGCACCAGTGCAAGGCCTGCGGGGAGCGCTTCTCGGAGACGGCCAACACCTTCCTGGTCGAGATCAAAAAACCTGCCAGCCCCTCATCATTCTCGTGAGTAAGTCCAGGATCGGGGGAATGGGACTCAACGGTGTGTGTGGGACCTTTGGATTGCCGAAAAACACCGTCCTGGACTGAGCGGATCGGTTTTCCGGAATCAAACAGACCCTGATGCTCTGCTCCATCTGTTGCATTGGAAATTCTCGACAAAGGGGCTCTCTTGGGAACGGCTTTTCATGGCTCACTTGGCGGCATAGGCTATATCCCACGGAAGGGGGAGCCCGTGCCCTCAAAGCTGGCAGGGACAAATAGGGGACAAAAAATAAGGGGAAAGCTGCGTGTACAACCTTCCCCTTATATATCAAGTAGTCCCAACGGGGTTCGAACCCGTGTCTCCGGCGTGAGAGG
>CALFXO010000062.1 GCA_937958025.1 uncultured Syntrophobacteraceae bacterium | reverse complement strand
ATCGCGTATGGTACGACACTTGGCGTCGCACATGGTATGGCAGAGGATACCACTACCGGTCTGGAACATGGTACGGCAAATGGTCCCACAAGTGATACACCGAATGGTACGGATGATGGTATACTAGATGGTACTACCAATGGTACGGCTCATGGTGCCTCCAAAGACACCCCTAATGGTATCGCGTATGGTACGACACTTGGCGTCGCACATGGTATGGCAGAGGATACCACTATGGTACGACACTTGGGCGCCCAAGCGGTCAACCACTTGGGCGCCCAAGTGGGCGCCCCACTGCCATACCATTCGCCGTACCCTATGACTGGCTGGTCATCGAAAAAAATCCCTGAATGGGCGACTCAAGAATGCGAGATTGATTCCGAAGAATGGTTGCCAGAAAAATCCGGAGATCTCTATATTTCGCACAATCAAGCTATCGTTTATGACTATTTATCCAAGAAGGGTGCATCAGGAATAGCAAAGAAATCTACGGTCGCTAAGGAGACTGGAATAACAGAGCCATCTGTTCGTAAGGCGTTGATACGGTTGCAGGAATTAGATATTTTGCATATACGGCCATACCGCAAAGGAAGCTTCCAAGGATTTGCATATATCGTAAATTCTAATATAAAGATTAATCGTGATTGTTTAAGAAGCGCTAAGCGACAGGGTATTCCACAGGGTACAGCACAAGGCGCCACGCAGGGTGTGGCGCAGGGTCCGCCAAATAATCCTGCACATGGTATTGCACAAGGTGCAGCGAATGGTACGGCGAATATAATAGATATATATAAAGACAATGATGATGATGATTTTATATATGCTTATCATCATCTAAGCAGTGACGAAGAGGTCGAAGCGCAATTCGAGAACTTATTTCAAGAAGGTTTTCGGCGCGATCATCTCGTGCAAATTTCGAAGCTCTGGGCAACGCGAAAATGGGACCAGGGAGACCTGCTCGATGGTCTTGAGCGAGCCGACTGGGAGTTGAAAAACAACCGGGAAAAATTCAAGTCATCTCCCTTGGGCTACATCCTGAGCGCGCTCAAAAGGGGAATGTACGCCCGGCCCGCGGGATACAAGAGTCAACACGAGAAAGCGCTTGAGGAGGAGCGGGCGTACAGCAAGCGCGTCCAGGAGGAGCTGGAAACGATTAAGCGCGAAAGAGAAGAAAGCTTGACGAAGCTGATGGACATCTGGTGGGAGGATTTGGGTGAGAAGGGCAGAGAGGAGATGTTGGAAGAGATCTATCGGGCGAACCCGGCAGTGAAAGGACGAAAGGGAATGATGCTCGAGGCTGCCAAATTGGAGTACTACAAAAACTGTGTGCGGGGGAGGTAGAAAAACCTCATAATTGGGGGTTTATGGGCTCTTGGTTGATTTGACCATAAAAGGGGTGTGGCTTTTCATTAAAATGGATTCTCGGGGCCGTCAAGGGCCTTCTCGCGTGTTTTTAAGCGAACGATCTCGGGATGGTTTGCTCGTTAGAGCCAAAGCTCGGTCATGTCGAGCTCGAGCTCATCGAATGGCTCCGCGCACACTCGCTCGGCCTCTTCGTAGATTCCAATGGGGTCCCATGCGCCAGCCTTGTTCCTAAAAACCCCTAGCGTCTTTGCCAGCGGATCGACGATCCAGGCATGTCCAACTCCATGCCCTGCATAGATAGGCATTTTTCGAACCATATCCACCATTGCTGTGCTGGGGGATAGAATCTCGCAGATCCAGTCCGGAGCGACTGAAATCCAGTTCGTGTTTTCCTCCCTCGGGAAACGGTCTTTTTTCCACCCCGCAAGGTCTGGCACGAGAACGTTGTCGCCAAGACCTACTTCAGGCTCGATCAGGATAACCCATCCGCCGGGTCCTCCCTCTCCGAAGTCATAGGGGTGTATGACCCTGCTCCCCAATCTGGATGAAATCCAAACATGCTTTCTTGCGGGCCTTGGGTGGGCGTACAGGTCTCCCTCGATGATTTCCCCGATCGCGTTCTCAGGAATGGAATACCGGTCCTCGTATGTCGCGCATTTCTTGGCTATCTCGAGCATTGGCTTTCCCTCCTTTCCGCGGTCCGTGGCGCAATGATGATCTTCTTGCGCATTCTAAACATTTTGGTCTTTTTCGTGGAGAGAAAAGTAGATTCGCTCTGTTGTTCAGACTCCGAGAGACCTCGCTATGCAACATGATGGAGTGGGGAGCCTTCTTTTCAAATGAGCGGGTGGATGGGAGCCGCCAGTCTACGGGCGCATCGAAGCTCATTGCAAGCCAAACAAAAATTCAAAATCGCGTTTTCCCATTTGCATTATTTGACAGCCAAGAGCGCCGCGAGGGCCGCAATCAACGTCATCGCCGCCGCGAGCACATTGGCGCCAACAAGGCTGCGTGCGCTGCGCAACGGTCCGTGAAGTTTTTTTAGACCGGCTTCGATCTCTTGCTCAAGCGCTTGCTTCACCATTGCCGTTGCATCCTGGGCGGCCTTTGTCATCATCGAGCGGCTCTCGACCAGCGCCGCGTTGAGCGTCCTTTCCGCTTTGACCTTCGCATCGTCTCCCCAGCGCCTCGCCAGGTCCTCGAGCTCTTCTTTGCATCGGTCGAGCATTTCCTGTTGCGCCCTGGCGCTGTCTTCCATGAGGCGTTTGTTGATCGTGTGCAGGATCATGATGGGATCGTCACGGCCGACGGCAATGCCATGCTTTGCGGCAATTTCCTTTATGAGGTCCTCGATGTCGCTCATAGCGCCACCGTGGCGTCCATTTGCTCGAAGAGCCTGCTCCTAAAGATCTTGAGCCGCTGCCGGGCCATGATGGTGAGGGAGTCCATCTGCAGGGCTTCCTCAAAGGTCAAACGGGCTCGCAGCATGTCGGACACGTCCCGCCCGAAGGTTTCTTCCTTGAGCTGCGGGATGCTCACAATGGCCGAGACCCGGTCCCTGTTGTCCTTGTAAGCCTTGAAATCCTCGAAGCGCCGCTTATCGAACTCTATGGGTCCCCAATAGGGGTTGAGCCAGACAGTGAAAAGGGCGGGCTCCGGAAACTGCCGGGCGAGCTGGACGAAACCGTTCGTCGTATCCTCGAGCGCCTGCCCGCCGGTTACGACCGTATGGATCACCAGCTCGCGCCCCATGTCGCTCAGAAGCCCCGGCACTTCGTTGTAGATCAAATAGTGGGAGAGCGGTACGAAAGTGGCGGCCCCATTGTCGACGATCACGTCGTTTTCGGTCCCGGCGATAAGCTCGATGAGCGCGTCGAAGCTGCGAGAATTGATCTCGTCGCCTTCCATGACATCGAGCTTCGTGACGTCTAGCGCTTTGTAGCTGTGAAACGTCGCGTTCACGGGATCGGCGTCAATGCAAAGCGGCGCTTCTCCCTTCGCCTGCTTGTACTGGGCCAGCGCGGCGCTGATAAACGACTTCCCCACTCCCCCCTTGCCCTGCAACATCATGTGGACCTTCGCCATTAGAAGAGCTCCTCCTTCTTGGGAACGGGATCGAACCGAAATCCCTTTGCGCCTTCCGCTTTTTGTCGCTGCGCCGGCTCCCGCTCAACTCCTTCCTCGACCGGCTTCACGGAATCCGCGGGCTGGCTCCTGATGAGCCGCTTCACGTATCCGAGAAAGGCCTGGTAGCCAAAAGGAATCCGTCCTTCCTCCCGAAGCGCCTCCCAAACGTCCTTGACCGACCATCCGTCATCGAGGGCTTGCCGTATCTCTTCCATGTTTGCGAGAAAGGCGGCGCGGTTTCTCGCCTTCTGATTGAGCGGCTTCCTGGCGGCCCGTTCCGCCAGAATATCATACAGACTTTTTGCCATGAGCTTCATCCCCCCTGAGTCGTCTTCAATCGCTTTGCAGCTTACCAAGCTTCCTATATGGAATCAATAAAGATTACTTGTTGCTCTATAATTATTTTGTGTATAATCTATATATATTATACTAATAATATATGACGAGTGGTGATAGGAACAGCATGAATATACTTTCATTCCTGGAGTAAAAACGGTTTTTGCGAGGGCAGGATGTGTGAAGTTGGCTAACCGGGCGAGCCGGTTTTCCCACTTCACTTTCCCCTTATTCGCGCTTCGCGCTCAATGGGGCGTCCCGCTTCGCGAGGCCGGGCGGCTCCCGCCGTCGAAGCTTGAAGCAATCAGCAGTGCGGCGATCATGAGGGCATCGCGATGGAAAAGATCATTACGCGAAAGAACGGGCGGCACCTTCGGGTCCCGGTCCTTCCGGAGGAAGAGGAAGCCATCAAGGCGAACGCCAGGGCCGCGGGGCTGACGATCGCGGCCTACCTTCGAAACGTCGGAATCGGCTATGAGATCAAGGGGGTGCTGGACCAACAGGCCGTGCTGGAGCTTGCGAAGGTGAACGGAGACCTGGGACGGCTTGGCGGTTTGCTCAAAATGTGGCTGAGCAACGACGAACGCCTTGCAATGTACGACCCGGAGCAGTTGCGGCAAACCATTCTGGGGGTTCTCGATAAAATCAAGGAAATTCAGGACGTGCTTCTGGAGAAAGCGGTAAGGATATAGAAAAATAAGCGGAGAAGCTGTGATTGCGAAGCGAATCCCCATCAACAGCATTAAGAAAAGCAGCTTCACCAGGCTGGTGGATTATCTCTTGAACCGGCAGGGCAAGACGGAGCGCGTCGGAAAGATCTCGGTCGCCAACTGCCGGTCCGACGATCCCCTTTGGGCGGCGATGGAAGTCAAGGCCACCCAGGCGCAAAACACAAGGGCGGAATCGGATAAGACCTACCACCTGATGGTGTCCTTTCGCTCCGGCGAGAGCCCTTCGCCTGAAATCCTTGAAAACATCGAGGAGCGCATCTGCAAGGGGCTAGGATTTGAGGAGCATCAACGCATCAGCGTGGTGCACCATGACACCGACAACCTTCACGTTCATATCGCCATCAACAAGATCCATCCCCTCCGCCATACGA
>CALFXO010000061.1 GCA_937958025.1 uncultured Syntrophobacteraceae bacterium | reverse complement strand
GAAACCACCGGGGACGGTACAGGCTTGGTGCGGATCAAGATGACATTTATCCTCGTTGAGGATTGAAATTCGCACTTTCGTAGGGGCTTATTCTGCAGCGACGTTGCGCAACGTCGCGGAGAGGTCGGATTATAGCGGGCGATGCGGACAACTCGGTTGCGAGTTGTCGGTAATACCTTGGTAGAATTCACCTTGAACTCTTATAAGAGCTGATTCCCGAGCCTTTTTCATGATAATTTTGGGTATTGCATTGTGCAACGCTATTTGCGCTGATGACTGGAAAAGATTATTGCGAAAAACCGCGGGAAGGAGTAACCTGCCGCCGACGTTTTGCTTTCGATTTTATAGGGAAAAGTCTAAACAGAAAAGCGGTTTTAAGAAAAGCTTGATTGCTTCCGGGAGTGATTTTTATGAAATATGCAGGAGCCATCACCTCATCGATCGTCGCACCTTTATGGATCGATGCGTCCACGTTTAAATCCGATTTAATCGCCGGCGTCACTGTTTCGCTGGTCGCCATTCCACAGTCGCTGGCCTATGCCCGGTTGGCGGGCGCACCCGCCTATTACGGCCTATATGCCGCATTGATCCCCACCATAATCGGCGCCATATTCGGGTCCTCGCGTCAACTTTCCACCGGCCCGGTCGCCATGACCTCGTTGCTGACTGCGGCCAGTGTGGCGCCCTTGGCAGCGGTGGACACCGAATCGTTTTACTCCTGTGTGATCTTGCTGGCATTGCTTTCGGGGCTGTTTCAAGTATTGATGGGAATGCTTCGAGTCGGGGCTATTCTCAATTTCCTGTCGCACCCGGTGCTGATGGGCTTTATCAACGCCGCCGCCCTGATTATCGGGTTGGCGCAATTGCCGACCCTGCTCGCCATACCCGCGCCGCAGTCGTCGCATTTCGTGCTCGACATCGTGCAGGTGATCGGACGCATTGACACGCTGCACCCCCTGTCATTGTGCTTCGGCGTTTCCGCGATATTGATGATCGTGGCCTTCAAGAAATTCGCCCCGAAACTGCCCGGCGTGCTCATCACTGTGGCCATATTGACCTGGATCAGTCATGCCATCGGTTTTTCCGACGTTGGCGGACAGGTTGTCGGCGCCATCCCAAAAGGGCTGCCCAGCTTCAGCATTCCGATCCTCGACTGGCACATGGCGGCGTCCCTGACTCCGGCCGCTTTCATTATCGCCGTGGTCAGCTTCATGGAAGCAATGTCGAGTTCAAAGGTCATCTCCAACAACACGCGCGTCCCCTGGGACGAAAACAAGGAGCTTATCGGACAGGGACTGGCCAAGGTGGCCTCCGCTTTCTGCCACTCCATGCCGGTCAGCGGATCGTTCTCACGCTCGGCGCTCAATCTGGCCGCCAATGCACGCACCGGATTGTCCTCCGTCATTTCGGCCATCTGCGTGCTGATAACGCTGCTCTTTCTCACGCCGTTGCTCTATCACCTTCCCAAGCCCGTGCTGGCGGCCATCATCATGGTGGCGGTGGTGGGCCTGATCAATTTCTCCATCATGCTGCGCGCCTGGAGCGTCAATCGTGACGACGGCATCGCTTCGGTCGCAACCTTTATCGCCACGCTGGCATTTTCCCCCAATATCCAGAATGGCATACTGGTCGGCATCGGTCTTTCCCTGGGGCTTATGTTGTTCCGGATGATGCGGCCGCGAATCGCCAAACTGGGCGCTCACCAGGATGGAACGTTGGGCGACGCCCAACGCCATAACCTGCCGCCATTGCACGACCGGCTGGCGGCCATTCGTTTCGACGGCGCATTGAGATTCATCAATGTCTCCACATTCGAGAAAGCCGTGATCGAGATGGAGCGGGGCAATCCGGGGATCAACACGATTCTGGTCTCCTGCGGCGGAATCAACGACATCGACGCATCCGGCGTGGACATGCTGTCCAAGCTGATCGTCAGATTTAAGAGCAACGATGTTTGCCTTTGCTTCAGCGGTTTCAAGGAACATGTGCAGGACGTGATCGAAAAGGCGGGGCTGAATGACCTGATAGGTAGAGAAAATCTTTTCGCCACGGACGCCTTGGCGGCCAGGGAGCTGCGAAGCAGGCTGGAAGCGTTGGCGTAAGCTCGGAGAGGGGCGGGAGCAACAAATAAACACAAAATTATGTTTTGACCCGAGGCCGCCGGGACCCGCTCCTCGTCGAATCGGGAACGATGCCCGCTCTTGGCGGATCAACCGAACAGGGGCGCGAATCAGGTGAATATAACGCTGGGAATAAGTATGACTGAGACTGTTGACACCCCGTTCATCTTAAGCACTTTGGCTTTAATCTTGTCGGCTGTCGTCGTATCGCTATGGACCGTGAATCGGGTGTAGATCTCGATGAATTTTCTGTCCGCGACAACTTCGCAATCGGGATAATCGTCAAAAAGAGTCGCTTTGATTTCAGCGGCGAGAGCCAAATCCTTGATCGCCTGCTCCGACTCGAAGGACGTCCTGAATCCAGGCTTTGCCGCGGTTTCACAAATGACCCCCACGGCGTCATCGACTTCCATTTTGTTCATATGCAGCACCAGATCGTATAACTCGTCACTGGTAGTATCCACACCATAAAAATAGCGGCTCCAGGCGTTGCGCCGACGGTCTTCCCTGTTCAATTCGCGCGCCGCCTGCTCACGACCCAGTTTTTTTTCCTTCATCAACCGGGCCAAACGGTCTTCCAGGTTTGCCGTCACCTTCACATTCAAATGATGCGAGATGGTTCTCGAGTAATATTGCTCGGCAAAGCCACTGTAATCCACATTATCGTTCTTGAAGTAAGCAAGAATTTTTGCCGTCACAGGGGAGATGCTGCTGGCGAAGAACTGTCCCTCGAAGCCGTCATAGACGGCGTTGTCGTCTTTGAAATGGGATAGCGTCGCGGCGGCCATGCAGGCAACGTACTTTTGTTTATTAGAAAAAAACCGCTCAAGAAGCGATGGCGCGAAATGAACCGCCCGTTCCAGTTTGTCCACGGGGACTTGATATTTTCGGGAGGCTTCGGAAATCACCACATCGGACGCCAGCACATAGCCAAGCCGTTGAACGACCTTGGCGGTCACTTCTTCCCCGCCGCTGAAAGAGCCTCTTGAAATTGTAATGATGGCCATTTGCACCCGCAGTAAAGATAATAATTTGACAAAATGTCCTGACCGCGATCATGGTCGTTTTTTGTTCTTTTTGAGCCTCTGGCAAGCGGCTCGGCAACCTCCCATGTCTCCCAATTTTGCCTCTTCACGGGGTGTGGTGAATGCACAAGATGCTTATTTGCCGGAAGAACCTGATTTTCTGTCAAATTTCTGGACAGACCAGGGAAATATCTCCCTCGCGGAATCGAGGGCGGTGCGCTCCACCTCTTCAAACCACTTGAAAAATTTTTCCATGAGACGCCGCCCATCCTCGGTCAGCCGGCAGCCATCCCGCTTGCTCCTGCTGTTCTCAATCAACCTGACGCCTAGGATTGCCTCCGTCTTTCTCAACTTGCCCCATGCGGCGCGGTAGGACATGCCGAGGTCCTCCGCCGCCTTCCGGAGGGACCCATGCTCTTCTATCTTCAGAAGAAGCATGGCCCGTCCCATTCCGAAATACACTCCTTCGGACGTTTCCAGCCAGATATGCAGTCTCACTGCAGGAATGCGGCTTTCCATGGAACCTCCGGACCCGGTGGGGAGCCTCCCGTCTCAACCGCCAAAGGGACATTTGGGGAAAGTGCAGGTCTTGCACCCGAGGCAAAACCCTCCATGCCCCATTCTGGCGAGGTCGCGGCGCGTCGGTTTCAGGCCGGCGAGTAGCCTGGGCAGCAATAGATCGAAGGCAGTCGCCTTAAAATAGAGGGCGCAGGCGGGAACTCCAACAACCTGCACCGGCCCGATGTTGGCAAGCAGCGTCATGGCGCCGGGGATCACGGGCGTTCCGTAAAGCATGTCCACGGCCCCCGCATCCATCAGCCCAAGACGGGTCACGTCGTCCGGATCGACCGAAAGCCCCGCCGTCGTCACCACGAGATCGGCCCCAGCGGCGATCAATCGCCGGACCCCATCCCTGATGGCCCCCCGGTCGTCGGGAGCGAGCAGTTTGTCAACCACTTCACAGCCGTATCTTTCCACTTTGGCGGTGATGATCGGGATGAACTTGTCTTCAATGAGCCCTTGAAAAACCTCGGTTCCCGTCACGAGGACCCCGACCTTCGCCTTGCGCAGGGGGGCCACCCGAAAAAGAGGGCCGTCCCGGAGCACGGAAAGCGCCCGCTCGAACCGATCCCTGTGGATATAGAGCGGGACCGCGCGCGTGGCGGCCAAGAGCCTCCCTTCCCCAACGACCGTAAAGCTCCGGCGGCTGGCGCACATGACGTCGGGCAGGGAATTGAAGGCCTCCAGCCGCTCCACGTCAACCACCAGAAGCCCTTCGTGCACGGCGGCAAGGTTTATTTTTCCCTCTCTCGGGGGCTCGGAGAAGGTGATCCCCTCACCCCCCATGGCTTTGGCGAATGCCACCGCGGCTTCATTCTCATGCACCCACTCGCCGGGAGGGGCGTTGTCCTCCGCCGCGTAGACCCTCTGGCGTCCCATCTGCTGCAAGCGGCAGATATCTCCCACAGTGATCTTCTGCCCCTTTTTGAATTCGGGCCCCTTGCTCTTGCCCGGCTCTACAAGCGTCATGTCGTGCAGCGCGCGCTTGCCGACAGCCTGCTCCACGGGGATGGCTTCGAGCGGAGGTCTTTCCGGAAAATCCTCCCTCGGAGGAGAGTCGATCCTCACATAGGGAGACTCTCCCTGGCAGGAGCGGCAGATGGCGCCATCGCGCGCCGGATAGGACTCCCCGCAGAGAGCGCAGATGGTCATGCCCCCGCGGCTCTTCTTCTTGAGAAACCGCGCCTGCACCTGAATCGGCTCCACCTTGAGGATGGTCTGTCCAGCTTCCAGGATCTGATTCATCAGGAGTTCTTTGTCCTGCTCCCTTTTAGGCTTCAGCTTCAGGAGCCAGATCTTGATTTCCCCCCACTTTTCGAGTTCTTGCATATCGAGGAGAACGCGAACGCCCTTCCCTTCGTATTTATCATAGAGGCTCACGACAAAGCGACCGAGGTCCAGCACCTTGAGCCATCCGTTGCCCACCGTGCATGGCGTGAGGAGTTGGACGGCATCCGGCAGGCAGTAAGTGGTTTCGCTCATAGCGTCGAAGAGTATGTCTTTGGGGAGCTTTCGCATCGCAAGATCCACCATGAATCCTCCGATCACGAGCCCCGGCGCTACGCTGCCGTGGAATTGCTGCACCAGCTTGATGTATTCATCCGTTGAATACGATCCGATATTCGCCATGTCGTCTGTCACCCCACGAAACACCCCCTGGCGCCGTACGAACTTCTCCGGCGAAGAGGCCCTTAGGTTGTCAACTCTTCCATTATCGCCGCATGAACCAGGAGTCATTTTCGCGCATAGTTATGTTTAAAATGACATAATGGTTTTCTACATTATAAAGATTAGAGAGATTGCGTCAAGATCAAAGAAAAACGGCGGGTGGAAAGGCGAACAGAAGGATGGGCCTTGAAAAACAGCTTGAGCGGACGACGTCAATCCCCCTCGATCCACTGCGAAAGCGGAGCCGGCGCCAGGATGCATTCTGAAAATGCGTTCCATTCGCATTGGGCGGTGAGTTCCACGCCTCCTTGGATGACCGAAACAGGCCTGTCGGACGAAACGACAATCACCACCAGATTTTCATGCCTGGCGGTGAATCGGAGCGCCGAGTTGAAGCGCGCCCCCCTGGCCCGGTCTTCGCCCACAACGGCCAAGCCATCGAGGAGACAGGCGAATGCATGCAAACGCAGATCCGCGCCGATATGGAGCGCGCCGTCAACCTTCGCGAGCGACTTTGCAAGGTCCAGATAGCGATCCTCCCGCAGATCCGGGGGGCGCTCCAGCGGCTGACCGGCAATCTGGACCGGGGAGTCGTTGAAGTCGAGCACAATCGAGCACCCGTGCTTCAGGTTGCACGCATTGCTGACTATCTCCATGACTATCTTGAAAAGGATATGCGTCATGGAAGGGTCGATGGCCGACTCGATCAGGACCTCCTCCAGTTGCACCAGATTCGGCCTGCGCGTGGAGGAATGGAAACTTCCGTCCGAAAAGCTGCACGTGGGGCTTCCGGCAACGCTAAGGAAGCCATATCCGCCCTGGTAGTCCGCCGTAATGCGGCAGCGGGGCATCGGGCCGGTGGCGACGCCCACGATGCTGGAGCCGTCGGACACCAGTTTGCGCTCGGAATTTTCAACCGCAAGCATGAGTTTCCTTACGTGCTTAAAATTCTTGAGCCGCAACCGCTCGAAAAGGGGAAAGCGGATCAGAAAGTCTATCTCACGAAGAAAGGCGGGCTCCACGAAAACGAGCATCCCCCTCGGCCAGACGCCCTCCTCGGGGGTCTTTGAGATTCCGAGGACCGCGTCGAGGATGGGATAAATTTCCAGCTGGACGTCCCAGCCGAAGAGAATGTTGAGTTCGTCGCGGATATGGTCCCGCACCGCATGGGTTGCGTATTCCCTGAGGACGTAGCGGGACGTTCCCAGGTAGAACGCCCCTTCGTTAGAGTAGTCATGGGCCAGAAGGCAGGCGGCGTGCTCCAGCCACCTTTCCGTCGGGCCGGTCGAGCAGACGTCGGGATGGTGCTCCGTGAACCACATCTGATAGAAGATGGAGCGGGATCTTCCCCCATAGGATATGAGTCCCGCGAGTTGCAGCCCTTTCTCGGGGCGGAGCATGCAACTGAGGTGCGCGTCGTCGAGATCGGTGGGAGGATTTCTCCATTCGACCGAATCGGCATACAGCTCCTTCAGCTTAGGCTCATGCCCCCGAAGGAGATCCTGCGGATCATAGACGCGCATCGGGTCATCCGGAGTTTCCGCATAGATCACCGCCGCGCGGGAGGGGCCGGAAAAATGGCTGAGTCCGCCGCACAGCCCCTCCAGTATGTGGAACATGCAAAGATTTCTGAGCGCTTCGTTGTGCTCCAACAAGTATCCCCCGGCATGCGCGCCCGCGGCCCGCTACCTCCGGCGCCCGAACAACCGCAGCAGGAGGAGGAACAGGTTCACGAAATCGAGATAGAGTTGCAACGCGCCTATCACGGCGAGTTTCCGGCCGCCTTCGTCGTCGAAGGCCCCGGAGTAGGCCATGGCCTTAATCTTCTGGGTGTCGTAGGCGGTCAAGCCGACGAACACGATCACGCCGCAGTAGGTCACGGCCCAGTAGATGCTCTCGCTGTTGAAGAAGATGTTCACCACGGACGCGAGCACGACTCCAACGAGCCCCATGAACAGGAAACTGCCCCACGAGGTCAGGTCTTTCCCTGTGGTGTAGCCGTAGACGCTCATGACCCCGAAAACCCCCGCCGTTATGAAAAACGTGCTGGCAATCGACGCGCTCGTATACATGAGGAATATCGAAGACAGGGTTACCCCGTTCAAGGCGGAATACACAAAGAACATGAGAACCGCCGATGAGGAGGTGATGCGGTTGATAGCCCCGCTCAAGGCGACCACGAGACCCAGCTCCCCGAGGACGAGGCCCAAAAACACCAGCTTGTTCCCGAAAATAAGCTGAAGCATTGCCGGGCTGGAGGCGGTGTAAAGAGAAGTCAGGGCGGTTACGGCAAGCCCCAACCCCATCCAGTTGTAAACACTCCGCATAAGCTCACTGGGCGCAACCGTTTCCGCGGGCGTCCGGTAGTACAGTCTGTCATCCAGGCTCATTGTTTTTCCTTTCCAATGCATTTTCGTTTTCCAGAAATGCGGACAGGCTCCGAAGAACCCCGCACGCCATATAATAATAGCACGCATGCGAGCATACGTATAATCATAATTCGGGGCGACTTCAATGCGGAATGGATCGAAAAAAGCCTCAAACCTCGCCCGCATCCCATACAGCGCCAGCGATCTGTCCCCAAAACGCGAGCAATCGCCCCAATTTGGCTATCCGACAAATGGCATATTTTATGCTTCGATCTAAGCAGCTAGAGATGAGGCTTCAAAAATATCCTTGCAGCACCGCCGCGCTACGGCTTACCTGCATGCAGAATAGACCATTTGCGCCGCGATATAGGGAGGCGTTCATTTATGCGGGCATTGATTGTAGAAGATCTCAAGCCGATGCGGGACATTTTGAAAAAAATGCTTCGGCAGATGCCCTACTTCGAAGAGATAGACGAAACAGGCGACGGAGAAGAGGGATGGAGCATGATAACCGAGCAGGCGGCCGCGGAATCGCCCTACGATATCATATTCTGCGACGTCCGGATGGAAGTCCTCGACGGCATTGGGCTGCTCAAACGCTGCCGCAGCCATCCCGCATTCCGGTTCCTCCCCTTTTTCATGATATCGGCATCTTCAGAGGAATCCAACATTATCAGCGCCCTGGGAGAATGGGAAGCCAACAATTTCCTCGTAAAGCCGTTTTCCTTCGATCTCCTGGCGAAGCGCGTCGAAGCGACGCTCAAGCAGTTGCAGAGCCCCGAGGAGGAACTTTTCCGCGAGGTGCATGACCTCAGGAAGATTGGCGCCACCCGGGCCGCCATGGACAAAATCGAAAACGCGGAGATGGAAAGCCGCCTCTCTCTGGCCAGATGGCTGAACGCCAAGGGTGAGTGTCTTCTCCAGGAAGGGGATGTCGTCCAGGCCGCCATTGAATTTGGGAAGTCAATGGACATCGGCAAAATATATATCACGGCATATAAGAATTACGCCATTGCGCAACAGATGC
The DNA here is from genome assembly GCA_937958025.1 of uncultured Syntrophobacteraceae bacterium. Classification (GTDB taxonomy): domain Bacteria; phylum Desulfobacterota; class Syntrophobacteria; order Syntrophobacterales; family Syntrophobacteraceae; genus CALFXO01. The sequence continues at coordinate 12,278 of CALFXO010000061.1, read as the reverse complement.
TCGGGAACGTCGACCAGGCGATTGAAGCTCTGAAGTGCGCCGAGAGCATGAGCCCCAAGGACAGCGACCGCACCCTTCTGCTCGGTCGCCTCCTTTTGCAGACCGGGCAAAAGGAGGCGGCAGAAAGGCTTATGGAAAGCGCCGTCAGGCGCTGCACTGGAAAGGAGAAGGCCGTCCTTCTCAGGCAAATAGCGGAAGTGCACCTTGAACATGGAAACTTGGAGGAAGCCGAGAAGCGGTTGACGGCCTCCCTGCAATTTCACTCCTCCGATGTGGAGACGTACAACCGTCTGGGACTGGTCCTCCGCAAGCAGAGAAAGTACGAAAAGGCCCTCCAGTGCTACCAGATGGCGCTGACCGTCCACCCAGAGCACGGCGGCATCTACTACAACATGGGAATCCTCTTCGCCACGAAGGGGGATTACGACTCGGCCCGAGTGTATTTCGAGAGCGCGCTGGCCGTAGACCCGAATTTCGAGGAGGCTAGGAAAATGCTCCAAAGGATGGACCGGATGGGGGAAAGCAGTGTGTAGTCAACCATCGATCCGTCACCGCTCCACGGGATGGCGTGCGTCCCTCTGCGTTCGTCGCGCGCGCTAAGAGCTATACCCGTTGAGGATTGAAAATTGCGCTTTCGTAGGAGCCGCATCCTGCCGCCACGTTGTTGCCAGCCGCGGCGGAATAAGCCCCTTAAATCAAAACGTTTGAATCTTAACGGGTATAGATCCGCAAAGAAATGTCAAGAAAATGTCACAGTGAGAGCAAAAAACGGTCCTCCATGCGGGCAGGAGCCGGGAATCGCCCCAAGCCGCATGGCATGAGACTGAATTCATATAAAAAAGGTTAAACCATGCAGTTTCACTCATTAGATATTTTACTGAGGACGGGAACCCCCACGGACGCTCCCATTCTCCATGAGATGCTCAGGAGAGAGTCGCCTTCCTCGGACGTCCGCATTGACTCGGTCCAGAGGCTGTCTGAGGTCATTGAGGCGTTGACCCGATCGAACTATGACTGCCTGCTCATCGACGCCGGCGAGATCGAAGAGAAGGATTGGAAATCATTCACGGATATAAGCGGTTGCACGCCGCTGCCGCCCATCATAGCGCTGCTTCCGCCAGGCGACGGACAGGCCGAACTGGCGGCTGTGCGATGCAACGCACAGGACGTCCTCAGAAAGGGGAGGTTTGACGGCGCACTGCTCGTGCGCGTCATTCTCCACGCCATGGAGAAGTGCGGGCTGCAACGCGCCCTGAGGGACTCGGAGGAGCGCTGGAGGCTGCTTTTCGAGCAATCGCCGGAAGCGATAGTATTGGTGGACCCCGAAACCATGGCGCCTGTCGAATTCAATGACGCCGCATGCGGGATTCTCGGGTATTCACGCGAAGAGATGGCGAAAATGAGGATGGACGAACACGAAACTATCCATCCCGGCGAACTGCTCAGGATGAAGGACCTGACGCCAGGCCAGAGACAAGCTTTCGAGACATTTTTCCGCGATAGAAACGGTGAAATAAGGGATATAGCCGTAGTGGTCCAGGTGGCGGCGTTGTCGGGGCGCCGCCTCCTTCATATCGTTTTCCGGGACGTCACCAGGAAGAAGAGCGCCGAGCGCGGGATCAAATTGCTCGCAACAGCCGTCGAACAGACCGTGGAAGGCATTCTCATCATCGGCAAGGACGGCCTGATACAATACGCCAACCCGTCGTACAGGCAGATCAGCGGGCACGACCCGGGAGAACTGGTTGGGTGCGTCCCAAGCAGGGTGTTCGAGAGCAAACCCCAGTGCGGGACTTACAAGGACATGCAAGAGACTGTTTGCGGAGGCAGAGTGTGGAGAGGACGCTTCCAAAGCAGAAAGAAGAACGGAGAGACTTACGACACCGAAACCACTATTTCATCGGTCAGGGGCGAGGACGGTGAAATCACTCACTACGTTGCCATAGAGCGCGACATATCCCGCGAAATAGACTTGGAAAGACAACTGCGGCAGGCTCAGAAAATGGAAGCCATCGGGGCCCTGGCCGGGGGCATAGCGCATGACTTCAACAATATCCTGGGCATCATCATGGGATATACCGACATGCTCGCGATGGTCGCGTCGAAAAACGGAATGCCTGCCGCGGAGCTGAAGCAGATCACCAAGGCGACGCACCGCGCGAAGGACCTGATTCGGCAGATATTGTCTTTCAGCCGCAAGGGCGAACAAAAGAGAATGCCGCTGCAACTGGGAATCGTAGTCAAGGAGGCGCTCAAGATGCTGAGGGCTTCCCTGCCCTCCACGATAGAAATTATAGAAAACATTGAAAGCGAGAGCGTGATTAGCGCCGATCCGACGCAAGTGCACCAGGTGCTCATGAATCTGTGCACCAACGCGTTCCATGCAATGAGGGAAAGAGGCGGCGAACTTGCGGTGAACCTGGAGGATGTAGAAATAGACCTCGATTCGCATCACCCCGATCTGCCGCCCGGCTCGTATGTGAGACTCGCCGTCAGCGACACTGGCTGCGGAATATCCCCAGAGATCATGGAGCGCATCTTCGAGCCGTTTTTCACCACCAAGAAGGTCGGCGACGGAACGGGCATGGGACTGTCTGTTGTGCATGGCATCGTCAAGAGCTACCGGGGGGCGATCATCGTTCGGAGTGCGCCCGGACAGGGAAGCATTTTCAACGTTTTCATCCCCAGGGTGGAGACGCATGCGGCGGCGGAGCAGGAGAAGCCCAAGAAGCTGCCAAGAGGCGCGGAGAGAATACTCTTTGTGGACGATGAAGAGGAACTCGCCCGTCTCAGCGCCCGCATGCTGGAGCCGTTAGGCTACAAACTCGATATCAGGACGAACAGCGTGGAAGCCATGGAGATCTTTCAGCGGGAGCCATGGCGATTCGATCTCGTGATCACGGACCAGACCATGCCCCACCTGACCGGAGCGGAGTTGGCGAAGCAGATGCTGGACATAAGAAGCGATATGCCGATCATCCTGTGCTCCGGATTCAGTGAGGCGCTTACGCCGGAAAAGATAACGGCTTGCGGCGTCAGGAAATTCATCCTCAAGCCGTTGTCGTTGAGTCTATTGGCGAGAACCATCCGGGAAGTGCTCGACAACGGCGGAAGGATCGCCCCGCCCCTCTGAATGCGAGGCGATGAGGGTCTGCGCAATCGATGCGCAATGGCGCGCGACGCATGTGCTATGCCGCTTGCAAGCCGCGTTTCGGAACGGCGAGCGGCGGTGACGGAGGAGTTGCATGGAAGAGATGTTTATCCGACGCATACTGGTAGTCGATGACGACGACCAGTACAGAAGCATGGTGCGCCAATACCTCGACATAATGGGGTACGCACCGGAAACGGCCCGCAACGCTTATGAGGCCCTGGGTAAGATCGCCGAAGGATCTTTCGATTTGGTGATATCGGATATCAGAATGAAAGGCAAGGATGGCCTCCAGTTGATCGAGGAAGCTAGAAGGACGAAGCCTCGGCTCCCTTTCATCATCATGACGGGATATGCGGCGGATTACTCTTACCTCGACATCGTGCGAGCGGGGGCCGACGATTTTCTCGCAAAGCCCTTCGAGGTCGGGGAGTTGCAGGCGAAGATGGAGCGTTTGGGGCGGGAAAAGAGCATGATCGCGAGCCTGCGCACCACCAATGATGCTTTGTCATGGGAATCGCGCGTCAACGCCTCCCTGGCGGAGCTTACCGAAGCGCTGCTTTCCTCGGTTCCCATAGAGGACATTTCCTGCATGGTGCTGAACTGCGCGGAAGATTTGACTCAAAGCTCATACGGCTTTGTCGGATTCATCGATCCGGCGACGGGGGCCCTCGTAGCCACTACGACCGACGCGTCGAAAAACTGCCTGATCGCCGAGGAAGACGACGCGTTCAGAGAGTTTTCAAGGCTGTGGGGCTGGGTGCTCGATCACCGAGAAACCCTCCTCATCAATGATCTTTCGGATTCCACTAGCTCCAAAGATGCTTCGGCAGGGCGCATTCCCATCCAAAGATTTCTGGCGGCGCCTGCGTTCACTGGCGAGGATCTGATCGGGATAGTGGCGATAGCCAACTCGCCGCGCGAGTACGGCGGCAGGGAATCCGAGCTGATGAAGCGGCTGGCCGGCGTCTACGCCCTTGCGGTGTCCCGCAAGCGCCACGACGAGGCATTGCAGAAGGCTCAGGCAGAGCTGAAGGTGCTGGTGGAAGAGCGAACGGCCAAGCTCTCCAAGGCGGGAGATCTGCTCCGCAGGAGCATGAAAAACATGGAAATGCTCAAGGGCGACGCGAAATGATCTTAGCCGCAGGATACTCGAAAAATGGAAGAAAAGCGAGATAGAGGAATAAGGCAGTTCATCGAGCGGTGGTTCAGTTCCAGGCCAAGGCAGGACGAGGCGGACAACTCCGAAGAAACTCCGGAAGATGGCTCCACCCTGTCTGAGCAGCCGCCGGTCGAAGTTCCCGGGACTGCAGCCACAACGCCTGTCACGAGGACTATCTCGGAGAAGATAGCGGCGCTTAAGAGAACCATCGAATTCGACAGGTCTTCCCAGTCCGACCTGAACAAGATCAGCGCGCCGCAAGACCTGTTGCATTTCTGCCAAAAGAATCTCTTGCAGAAATTTAACGATCTCCAAGAGATAGGAATTTTAAGCCATGAATCCAGCCTGGTTCTAGACCAGCTGCACATGAAGTTCGATTCCATCCTGTTGGAGCAGGCCGAGGGAAGCCAGTCGAGGGCGACTAGCGGCTCCGACGGCGCTGGAAAACTGGCGGAGCAGAATCAGTTGCTGAAGATTCAACTGAAAGGCCTGCGCGACAAGTTCGTGAAACGGGGCATAGTGTCCGAGAGGGAGCTGGAGTTGGAAGAAGAAGCCCGATTCCAGAAAAGAAGGATCAGGGAGTTGCAGACTAAACTGGGCGTCCTTGAAAGAAAAAACGTCATCCTCTCCCAGGCCCAGGAGCTTGCCCACGGCCTGCGGGCGAAGAACAGCCTGTTGAATTCTCGGCTGGCGAACCAGGAGCGCGTGATAAGAACGCTGACCGCCAGCGACAACAGCCGCGAGGAGCTTACTTCCAGACTCGAGGAATTGCGGGCCGAAAACCGCTACCTCAAGGAGCATATCGAAAAACACTCCCAGTCCCTGGACCAGCTGCGCGGGATGGAAGACCTGGATGGTCCCGCCAGGGAGGAAATCGAGAAGCTGGCCGATCGGAACAGGCAATTGCAGGACAAGCTCGGGGACCGCAACGACCGGCTGGAAGGCCTCATCGACGCCAATCCGGATTTGGGCGTCAACGATATCATCGAGATGCTCAGCGACGAAAACTTCCATCTAAAGTCTCTCCTGGAAAGCGAGCAAGCTCTGGACGACATGGTGGAAGCTCGGAACAGCTCCGGGACCCCGGTTGGCTCGGGTCAGATTATCGATTTGTTGAGACTGGAGAACCAGCGTTTTCAGGAGGCGCTCGTCGCCAAGAAAGAACAAACCGAAGTTTTGCGTCAGCCGCCTTCATGCCGCTCTCTGATGAAAGTCTTCATGCGCGCCAACGAGGAAAGCCGGCAGGTGAAAAAGGAGAACGAACTGCGCATGCAGCAGCTGCGGGAACTGGAGCAGGAGCGGGAGATTCTACGAGGCGAGGTCAGGAAGATGGAGGAGGTTGTCAAGAAAAACCGCCAACTGCAAACGAAGCTGGATGAAAGCGCCGTGGTCATAGGAAACCTGAAAAAGATCGAGACGAAATACAAGGAATTGAGAAAGAGCTATTCCACGCTCGCCACCCAGCACGAAGCCGTCAAAATAGAAACGAACAGCATCAACATAAAGCTCTCACAGGTCATGACCGAATACGAAGTCCTCGTCAAGGAGTATGAAAATCTCTTTGGCCAGTTGAAGCTGTAATCGCAAGCGCGGGATTCCGCACCGGGAAATGGGATGGGTTCCCTATTGCATACGGCAAGGATTGCTTGTACTAATTTACGTTATCGAGAGCCGGCGCCTCGGGCGAAATGAGCAGGCCGCCCATAGCAACCCAACACACCACCAGGATGGGAACAATGATAAGCGCCAAGGAGTTACGAGAAATCGAATTATTCAGCTCGCTTTCCGATGCGCATCTCGGCCAGCTGGCGAAGATCACCAGAAAGAAGAAATTCAAAACCGGCTCCTGCCTCTACTGGCAGGGCGAGCCCGCCCAGAAAATGTACGTCGTGAACGCCGGGCTGGTGAGCCTCAGAAAAGTGCGGAGCGGGAACGAACTGAGCATGGCGTTCGAGCTGCGCCAGCGGGGCGACCTGCTCGGCGTGGCGTATTTCACGAAGCCGCAGAAGTACACCCTCACGGCGGTCTGCCTGGAAGATGCGGAAGTCTTTGAAATCGACGCCGACAAGCTCTTCCTCATGTGCGAATCCGATTTCGAGCTCGGATACAGGATCATGAAGGCTATCGCGCAAATCTATTTCGAGCGGTTTGAATCGATGAAAGAGGAACTCGGCTTTCCGGTGCTGGAGGAAGTCGGAGGAAAAGCCGGCAAGGGATAGATCGAACGGCCCGGGCGTCCCCCCGGGCCACGGTAGGATCGAAGGATCATGGAAGCCCGCCGGCGTCCGCCGGCGAGCCTCCGTCCAACCTCAGCCTATCGGCTCGTTTTCGATCAAGGTCCAAATGCCGCAGGGGCACGCCCCGGCGCAGAACCCGCAGCCGATGCATTTGTCTTCATCGACCACCAGCTCGAAGCTGCCGTTCGTCTCCCGCTTGGAGATGGCGCCACGCGGGCAGATGGTGCTGCAAACGCCGCAATCGCGGCACGACCCGCACGAGGAGCACTGGGACCCGCATTCCGCGACGCTTCCGAATTCCACGAACCTCGGGTCGAAATATTCGAGCTTTACGCGCGAATAGTCGATCACCTTGCGGAGACGCTGCTGGAGCGCCTTGCCGGTGGCGATGTCGTCGATCGTCTGCGCGGCCTTGCGGCCCGCTCCGATGGCGTCGGTCAGAAGGCCCGGTTTCACGGCGTCGCCGATCGCGAAAATCTGCGGATCGGAGGTGCGCTGGAAGTCGTCCACCCGGACGAAGCCGCGCTCCACGACGACGCTTTCCGGGACAAAATCGAGCTCCGGCGCGTCGCCGATCGATAGGATCACCGTATCGGCCGGGATGACTTCGCCCGTCTTAAGCTCCACGCCCTCCGCCGTCACCGCCTTGGTGAAGACCGGCCAGCGGAACTTCGCCCCGGCGGCTTCGGCTTCCTTGCGCTCCTTGCCGAACGACGCTGGCTCCTGGATGTCTATCAGCGTGATGTCTTCCGCGCCCAGCCGGTGCGCTTCGCTCGCCGCGTCGCAGCCCACGTTTCCGGCGCCGATAATCACCACGCGCTTGCCCACCTTCGCTGCATCCAGCTTGCTCGCCCTGAGGAAATCGAGCGCCGTGACGAGCCGCTCCTTGCCGGGAATCGGGATCATGCGCGGCTTCTGCGCGCCGGAGGCGATGACGATGAAATCGAAGTCCATCTTGAGCTGCTCGATGTCATCGCGCGACAGCTTTTGCTGCAAGTTGACGCGGGGGATCACTTTCTGGATGCGCTCGAGTTCTGATTGGAGCACGTCCACGGGGATGCGGCTGCTCGGGATGGCTGCCGAAATCTTGCCGCCGAGCTTCCCCTGCATGTCGTATAGAACCGGATCGTGTCCCTTCTGACGGAGCTGCCACGCAACCGAAATGCCCGCGGGGCCCGCGCCGATGACCGCGACCCGCTTGCCGTCGGCGGGCGGCAGCTCGGGGAGCTTCGCATCGATGCTGGCCTTGCCGAGCTTGGTGACGTCGACCGGAGCCATGCTGACCTGGCCCCGCGAACAGCCCTGCATGCAGAGATTGGGGCAGAGGTAGCCGCAGATCGTCGCCGGAAACGGCGTGTAGGCAAGCGCCAAATCCAGGGCCTCTTCCACGCGCCCTTCGCGCACGAGCTTCCAGCGCTCCTGCACGGGAATGCCCGTCGGGCAGCTCGCCTCGCAGGGCGCGGCGTACTTGTGGTTCTCCCATACGGGGATGAAGCGGCGCATGAAGCCCGACGTTATCACCGGGACGGGGCTCCGGTCGAAATCGACCAGATCGCCGATGAGGCCGCCGCGCCCAAGCTCGGCGTCCCAGACGTCGTGCCGGAAGCCGTCCATCGAGCGCCGAGTCTTCCCGCCTTTCTCGGCGGGGGTGCGCGCGAGCAGCATCTGCCATTCGTCGCGCTTCGAGAATGTCTCGAAAAGCTCCGCGCGACCTATCCGATCGAGGAAAAGCTTCAGGTTGGAGGTCAGCCACTCCCAGTCGGCGTCGCTTATGGGAGCGAGCTTGGCGTCCGCCTGGCTGAAGCCCATGTGCGGCCCCCGGAAGTAGATCCTGCCGCCGACCATGCCGACGCAGGGTCTGTAGCCCAGCACGTTCTCCGGGTCCTGGCCCTCGAACCCGCAGATGACCGCGATTCCCCCCGCCATGAATTCGGCGAAGTAATCGCCCACGGTCCCCCGGACCCAAAGCTCCGGCGCGCCGAAGCGCGGATTGTGCTTGGTCATGGTCATGCCGCGCGCGCCGATGTTTCCGTCGATGTACACCTTGCCCTGCGCCATCGCGTTGGCCGCGCCATTCGTGGCGTTGCCGTGCACCGTGATTTCGGCGCCCGCGTTCAACCAGCCGATGTCGTCGGAGGTCGGCCCCATCACCTCGATTCGGGTGTTGGGGAACCCCATGGAGCCGGTGCGCTGCCCCGACGATCCAAGGACTTTCACATACACCGGTTCGTTTCCAGCGCTCCAGAGCCGCCCGCCTATCCCGTGGTGTCCGAAGGCGTTCACCTCCAGGTTGCGATGTCCATCGGCCACCGCCTTCTGAATCCGCTCCTCCAGGATGCGAGATTCAATGCGATGGCCGTTTTCCACGCCATGAATCTGACAACATTGATTGTTGTTTTCCATCTCTCCCACCTCGGTCGTTCGATTACACGACGTATTTAATCTGCAAGCGCTCGGCTGCATTGTAGTCATCGATTCCCAGCGCGTCGGACATGCCGATGGGCAGGGAGGTGGAGCGCCCGAGGGGCGCCACTATCTTCTTGAGCTCCGTGTCGAAACTGAGGAAGACGTCCACTACGCGCTCCGCGACCTTTTCGGGATCGAGCCGCCGGTAGAGGCGGGGGTCCTGCGAGGTGATCCCCTTGGGGCACAAGCCGATATTGCACACGTTGCAGCGGTCCGACTCGGAGCCAAGGCACCCGGCCGCGGCTTGCATCATGTACTTGCCCACCTGGACGCCGCTCGCTCCCAGCATGATGAGGGCCGCCGCGTTGGCCGCGAGGTTCCCGTTCTTGCCGACGCCGCCGCCCGCGAAGATCGGAATTTCGTTCTGCTTGCCGAGCTTCACCAGATTGAGGTAGCAGTCGCGGATGTTGCTTGCGATGGGGTGCCCCATGTGGTTCATTGAAATATTGAAAGCCGCTCCCGTTCCTCCGTCCTCGCCGTCGATCGCGAGACCCGCCGCGTAAGGGTTGCGCGTCAGGTTGTTGAGCACCGCGAGCGCCGTCGAGGTCCCCGAAATCTTCGGGTACACCGGCACGCGGAAGCCCCAGGCCATGTACATGGACTGGATCATCTTGGCGACCGCTTCCTCGATGGAATACTTGGTCTGATGGGTCGGCGGGCTCGGGAGGCTCACTCCGGGGGGCACGCCGCGAATCGCCGCGATCAGCTTGTTGACCTTGTACCACATGAGCAGGCCGCCGTCGCCCGGCTTCGCGCCCTGGCCGTACTTGATCTCGATGGCGGCGGGGTCTTCCTTCATCTCCGGGAGCGCGTGGATGATCTCGTCCCAGCCGAAGTAGCCGCTCGCGATCTGGAGAATCGTGTACTTGAGGAAACGGGAGCGCAAAAGCCTTGGCGGACAGCCGCCCTCGCCCGTCGCCATGCAGACGGGCATCCCGAGTTCCTCGTTCAGGTAGGCGACCCCCATCTGGAGGCCTTCCCACATGTTAGGGGAAAGCGCCCCGAAGGACATCGACCCGATGATGAGCGGGTAAATCTCGCGCACGGGGGGAATCCACCCCTGCTCCCGCACGAGCCGCAGGTTCTCCTCCGGCGGCAGGACCCTGCCGAGCAGCGTGCGCAGCTCGAACTCGTGCCGGCCCGCGTCGAGCGCCGGGTCGGTCAGCATCGAAATGCGCATGAACTTGATGCGGTCGAGCACGCCCTCGGGGACGTTCCTGCGGCCGCCGCGCTTGCGGGGCTGCCCGCCGCGATTTATGTGGAACTTGAGCTTGTCGGTTTCGTCGCCCTTGAACGGCATGATGGCGTCATTCGGGCATACGAGATTGCACATGCCGCAGCCTATGCACCCATAGGCCGGGTCGGTCTTCTGACGGATTCCGTAATACACCTGATAGGAGTTCGACGGGCTGTTGACCAGCCCGAGCGGGGTCTGGACGCTCCGCAGGCGGTGCACGCCGAGTTCGATGGCGTGGACCGGGCAGACGGCCGCGCAGCGCCCGCACAGGGTGCACCGGTCCTTGCTCCAGTGGACCTGCCACAGCAGGTCCTTGACGCTTAGTGAAGAAGGGGTAATGGCTCCGTTTGACGACATATTTTAACCTCCTGGCGGTCCGAAGGAATGATGGCCGTATCCAGATGCATGGGTTGAAAGTCCTTGGTCTTGTCCCGGTCGGGCAGCGTCGCGTCGAGTCCGCACATTTCGGACGAGAACGCATAGACGCCCGGCATGCCTCCGACCACTCCGGGTCGCAGCTTCTTGCGGTCCTGCACCATGAAGAGCGTCTTGTCCGGGAGGCACCCCATGACGCAGTTGGGGCCGTCGATAATGAGCCTCCGGCAGCTGTGCTTGAGCTGCTTGAGGAAGCCTCCGTCCGGGTGCTTCGCCAGGTCCTCGTCCTGCAAGGGGGTTATGACGTGCTTGTACGACTCGATCCCGAGCCCCAGACGATGCAGCATGAAATGGCAGATGTGGGTGAAGACCTCGGAGTCGGAGTTGTACCCGACGTATCCGGGAAATCCCCGGCTGGCCAGATACTCCTTTATAGGCACGAAGGCCGTGTTTTCGCCGTTCGTCATGGTGGCGACGCCCTGGATGAAGAACGGGTGGCAGGCGTAAAGATTGATGGCGTAATTCGTATTCTGCCGGCCCTGGGCCAGCATGATGCGCGCCTTGAACTCTTCGCGGCCCAACTGGAGATATTCCGCGACGGTCAGCGGGTCCCCGATCTCCTTCAACATGATGACGTCCGGCCAGAAGCTGTAAACGATCATGTCCTCGCTCTCTTCGCCCATCTTGCGGAGCTTGAGGCGGATCATCATCAGGCGGAGCTGCTTTTCGGCTTCGCTCACGCTTTCCCACTCCTCCGGATACTCGTAGGCCCGCACCAGGTAAACATCCCGCTTCGGGACGCCCGCGGGCGGCGACTTCGGAATGTTGATGGACACCTTGTACTTGGTCATGAAACCGAGGTCCATCATGAAGTCGTCCAACCGCTTCAACCCTTCATGGCTGAAGATGCCGGAAAGAATAGGGGCGCCCTTGAGCCCCTCGAAAGGGCCGCCCAGGTCGCTCAGATACAACCCGACGCCGGAGCCGTCATGCCCTTCCCGCATGACGTCCAGGGCTCGTATGGCCATCATGGGCGATTGGGGCAACTCGGAAGTCATCGCGAACAATCGGCACATCGCAATCTCATCTCCTTTACCCAGCCTTATGGAGCGCCGCCATATCAAGCGATGGAGCGCGTGCATAAGGGTCATTCTTAAAAAAGAGCAAGCCACAAGAAAAGCCTGCCACTGGAAACGCATCGGAGGCGCAAGGCCCCGCCGAGACAAGGGACTCCTTTGCCCTCGGCCGATCCGCTGGCGCACCGTTGCGCACGTAATTTATCACAAAGGGATAAATCTAGGGAGGGAGCTTCGTTGGCCCATCACCGCGGTGCAACGCTTTTGTTCCTAAGTGGCTTCGCCATTGAAGCCACGGTTGCGGCCCACCCGGATAACAAGCCCGAATTCTCAACACCGACAGGGGATTGAGCGGATACGAAACCTACCATTCGGAAAATTAACCCATCCGTAAGCGGGATGGATAATATAACAAAAACGTAACCGAATTTTCAATGCTAAAAATAAACCGTATTCGGAGCAAATAAAATAACTGAAGTTTCGCACGCCAGCTGAGTAGCGCCATGGATTGCAAACAGCTGGGATTTCACCGTTTTAAATGGAAAGGCAGCTCCGAATGTAGTAGTGTTGCTTT
>CALFXO010000060.1 GCA_937958025.1 uncultured Syntrophobacteraceae bacterium | reverse complement strand
TGCCGATGCGGCCGCCGTCGAGCGTCGTCAGCATCTGCTTGAAACCCTCGCCCATCTTGCCGAGCAGGTTTTCCTTCGGGATGCGGGCGTCCTCAAAAACAAGCTCCGCCGTCCCGGAAGCGTTGATGCCGAGCTTTTCTTCCACGCCGCCCACGCGGAACCCCTTGGTGTTCTTGAGGTCTACAAGGAAAGAGCTGATCCCCTTGTAGCCCGCCGCCTTGTCGGTGACCGCCGCAAGGACGCAGTACCCCGCGACGTTGCCGTTCGTGATGAACTTTTTCGTGCCATTGATGACCCACTCGTTGCCGTCAAGCACCGCGGTGGTGAGCATCTTCGCGGGGTCGGAACCGGCGCCCGCCTCGGTGAGGCCATAGCAGCCGAGCGCCTCGCCGCTCGCGACCGGGCGGAGAAACTGCTGCTTTTGCTCCTCCGTGCCGTACTTGAACACAGGGAAGCAATAGAGGCTGTTGCACACGCTCATAATGACGCCGCACGATGCGCACGCCTTGGAAATTTCTATCATGGCAAGCACATAGCTCACATAATCCATGCCTGCTCCGCCGTATTCCTCGGGGATCGCAACACCGAAGAGCCCGAGTTCCCCCATCTGCTTCACGATCTCTTCCGGATGCTTGTGCGTCCTGTCGAGCTCGGCGGCAACGGGCTTGATTTCCCGCTCGGCGAACTTACGGGCCATGTCCTGGATCATCTTTTGTTCTTCGGTCAGTTCAAAATTCATATGGTTTCACCTCCGAGTGAGGCGCATCGCCTCACGTTCCACCGGTTGGCTCAAATTAGTTCTTGGGGTCCCCTTTGAACTCGGGCTTGCGCTTCTCCAAAAACGCGGTCACGCCTTCCTTTGCGTCCTGGCTGAAGAAACACACGCCAAAGGCCTCCGATTCCAGCAGGCATCCGCTCTTGAGGTCGACTTCCGCGCCGCGGTCCACGCAGGACTTGATGGCGCTGAGGGCGGCCCGCGCGCGCGAAGCCAGCATCTTGGCGGTTTTCATCGTTTCTTCCATCAGCTGATCCGCCGGAAAAACCTTCGCCACGAGCCCTAATTCCTTGGCCTGCTGTGCATCGATCATTTCGCCGGTCATACACAGCTCCTTGGCCTTGGCCCTGCCGATCAACCGCGAAAGCCTCTGCGTTCCGCCATAGCCCGGAATGATGCCGAGGTTTATCTCGGGCTGGCCGAACTTTGCTTTGTCGGACGCATAGATGAAATCGCAGCTCATCGCTATTTCGCAGCCGCCGCCGAGGGCGAAGCCGTTCACGCAGGCAATGACCGGAATGGGCAGCGCCTCTATCTTAAAGAGGATGTCCTGCCCTCTTTGCCCCAGGGCCTGGGCGGTCAGGGGCGTCAACGTCAGGAACTGGTTGATGTCGGCGCCAGCCACGAAAGACTTGTCCCCCGCTCCGGTCAGCACCAGCACGCGGATGGAATCGTCCTTGCGGACCCGGTCGACGACGTCCTCGACTTCGGTCAGGGTCCCGGCGTTCAAGGCATTCAGCGCCTTCGGCCGGTTGAACGTGAGCACTCCCACACCATCTTGAACATCGAACAGAATATTCTCGTAAGCCATGCAATCAACCTCCGCTGTAGTCAAACCGCGTCCATGTTACGGCAATTCCACCGTAATCGCCGATCCCTGCCCGCCGCCAATGCAAAGCGTCGCGAGCCCCTTCTTGCGATTGAGCCGTTTCATGCCATAGAGGAGCGTCGTGAAGATCCGCGCTCCGGAAGCGCCGATCGGGTGCCCCAGGGCGACCGCCCCTCCACTGACGTTCACTTTGGCGAGGTCCCAGCCCATTTCGCGGTTGACCGCGACAGCCTGGGCAGCGAAAGCCTCATTGGCCTCAATGAGATCGAGGTCTGCCGGACTCCAGCCAGCCTTGGCCAAGGCCTTTTTGCTCGATGGAATGGGGCCGAGTCCCATCACGGACGGATCGACGCCCGCCGATGCATAGGAGCGGATGACCGCCATCGGCTTCAGTCCGAGGGATTGCGCCTTGGCGTCCGACATTACGATGATGATTGCCGCGCCGTCGTTGATTCCGGAGGCGTTTCCAGCCGTCACCGTTCCATCGGGCTTGAAAGCGGGCTTGAGTTTTGCGAGGGATTCCAAGGTCGTTCCGAAGCGCGGATGCTCGTCCGTATCGAACATCACCGGCGCTCCCTTGCGGGCGGGCAAGGGAACGGGGACGATCTCATCCTTGAAGTAGCCGTTCTTGATCGCCGCTTCGGCCTTCGTCTGGCTTTCGTAGCCCAGCCGGTCCTGGTCCTCTCTTGTGATCCCGTACCGGGCTGCCACGTTTTCGGCCGTGATTCCCATGTGGTAGCCATTGAATGCATCCCAGAGGCCATCCAGGATCATCAGGTCCAGCATGGATCCGTCCCCCATGCGCTGTCCCCAGCGCGCGCCTTTGAGGCCGTAAGGGCACATGCTCATATTTTCTATTCCGCCCGCCACGACCACGTCCGCATCCCCCAGCTTGACTGCCTGGGCCGCCAGAAAAATCGATTTCAGGCCGGATGCGCAAACTTTGTTGATCGAGAGGGCGGGGACTTCCTGCGGGATTCCGGAGTGGATAAGCACCTGGCGCGCAGGGTTTTGCCCCTGGCCCGCCTGTAGGACGTTGCCCAGGATGACTTCGTCCACCTGAGCGGGGTCCAGCTCTATGCGCTTCATGGCTTCCTTCAATGCGATAGCGCCGAGCTGCACTGCCGGCGTGTTCACTAAGGACTTGCCAAACGAGCCCACGGGAGTTCTCACCGCGCTTACAACGACTGCCTCTTTCATGCATCCTCCAGTGTGAGATGGAAATAGAATTTGAATGGTTAGTACAAGCTCAACGTATATTTTACAAAATTCTCCATGGGCATGTCAATGAAAGGCGCTGTTCAGCAGCGATGGCGAACGAACGGTTTTTTCTCGAAGAGCACCCTGCCAGATCCTGGCTTGCGGAATCATGCGCGGTAAAAAACTCAATAATGGCATTGAGTTAGCCATGCGATCCTGTGGCTTCTGGCACGAATTTTTCCTTTCCCGCAAGCCTGTGTCGCTATAGCGTTGATTCAACGCCTCCCGATAACCGAAGCGCATGCCTGGCCGGACGATGAGGGCAAGGACGATGGGAATGGGCGGCTTTCTTTTCCTGGAGAAATCTTTCGATCGGATGAAAGCCTGGGCGTTCGTCTTGTGCTTTGGCAGGAGTTCCTTGAAACTGCATGGAATGCAGGTTGAAGTTTTCGCCTCCTTCCGATGAAAGTGGCGCGAAATTCTCAGGATTTCGTCATCTTTATTTTCCTGTAAGTTGGGTTTAACAGATGAGGATTGCCCGCATATCACTGATTGTCATTGCTCAATGAGTTCTGTATCCTCATGAGAATACGACGGCGAGCAACAACAGAGGATTTTCAGTTCTTCTTTGCCGGTATTTCGGACATTATGCGTTGAACCGGGAGGAATGCACACAACATCGCCCGTTCGGACCTCGAACGCATCCTTCCCGAGCGTCATGATTCCTATCCCCTGCGTTATATAGTACAGTTCCTCGCTCACATGGTGTCGGTGCATTTCCGTCGAGGCTCCGGGGAGCACGATGGCTTCCGCCAAGCTTTGGTTCGAGTTGCCGTGCACGGATGGGCGCATCAGTTCGCGAATCTCCGAGCCGTCCTTGGTTATGTATGGCTTTGCGCTATCGTAGCTGGATTTGATGACCATTACGGGGGAATCCTCTTGTTGAAGTGCGGTTTGTCTTGCCGGGAGGGTTCTGAATTAGATCTTGGCGAACAACGACCTTCGCCGAGGCTGCAAGGGGGCGGCCTCTTGCGCTTCGCGCCCGGCCACCTATCATCCGCTGCCCATGCGGCTTCATCGCCTCTCAATAATGCACCGCCAGCCAGACGGTCTTGACGTCAGGGTCCGTCCATTCCACCCGGTGCTTTTTGTGCGCCGGGATATCGACATAATCGCCGGGCTCCATGACAGTGACCTCGTCCTCGCCTTCAAAAAGAAGCCCCGCGCTCCCCTGCACCACCATGACCCACTCGCTCCGGTCCTGGTCATACCAGTAGCCAGGAGGGGACGCATGGGCATATGACAGAATGCGCTCGACCCTGACGCCGTCTTTCTCTCCGGCGGCGATGGTTTCAAACGCCTCATCGGGCAGGCATTCGGGGATATCGGCCAATATGTTTCGCACTTCCACGACGGCAAACCTCCATTGGAGCTTTTCGGTTCATAAGAGTGAGAATCGGGCGGCGTTTCTTTCCGGTTCCTCCGATAGCAGTAAAAGCCACAAGGGAGATAAAAACGCCCCCGCGCCGTAAAAAGCACGGAGGCGTTGCTATTTGCGCCGTTCGGCTTTCACTGAACGGTTTCCCCCGAACTGTTCGCTCACGCCGCTACGGCGGGTTCTTCGTGGGTCACCACCAACTCGCCGTTCTGGACGTCCACGTGGATCGTGGAGCCCTCGGGGATTGTCCCCGAGAGAAGGGCGCGCCCGATGCGCGTTTCCAGCTCGTGCTGGAGGTAGCGCTTGAGCGGCCGCGCGCCATATACCGGGTCGTACCCGGCGCGCGCAACGGTCTCTTTTGCGGCTTCGGTGATGTCGAGCGTAAGCCGCCTGCCTTCGAGGCGTCGCGCTAAGTCCCGCGTCAGCAGTACGACTATCTCCTCGACTTCCTCGATCGTGAGCGGCTTGAAGAGCACGATGTCGTCCACCCTGTTGAGGAATTCCGGCCGGAAGTGCCTCCGCAGCTCCGACATGACTTGCGTGCGCGCATCCTCGCGGATCTCGCCCTTGTTGTTAACGCCTTCCAGGAGGAAGTGCGAGCCGATGTTGCTGGTCATGATAATGACCGTGTTCTTGAAGTCCACGGTGCGCCCCTGCGAATCGGTGAGCCGCCCGTCGTCGAGCATCTGGAGGAGCACGTTGAACACGTCCCCGTGCGCCTTCTCGATTTCGTCGAAGAGCACGATGCTGTACGGCTTGCGGCGCACCGCCTCCGTCAGCTGACCGCCCTCCTCGTAGCCCACGTAGCCGGGAGGCGCCCCGATGAGCCGCGACACGGTGTGGCGCTCCTGGTACTCGCTCATGTCGATCCGCACGATGTTCTCCTCGGAATCGAAGAGCGCCTCCGCAAGCGTCTTCGCAAGCTCGGTCTTGCCGACGCCCGTGGGCCCAAGGAAAATGAAGGACCCTATGGGACGCCTCGGGTCCTTGATGCCGGCGCGGGCGCGGATCACTGCGTCGGCCACCAACTGAACCGCTTCGTCCTGGCCGATCACCCTTTTGTGGAGCACCTCGTCGAGGCGCAAAAGCTTCTCCCGCTCCCCTTCGACGAGACGGGTGACGGGGATGCCCGTCCACTTGGAGACGATGTCGCTGATCTCCTCCTCAGTCACCTGCTCCCGAAGGAGTCGCTGGCCGCTCTCGCCTCCCGTAAGCCGGTCCTCCTCCTCCTTGAGGCGGCGCTCCAACTCGGGCAGCTTGCCGTAACGAAGCTCCGCCGCGCCGTTCAAATCGTAGCGACGCTCGGCGGCTTCGATTTCGTGGCGAACCTTTTCGATCTCCTCGCGCAGCCCCTGGAGCTTCTTGATGACCTGCTTCTCGGATTCCCACTGAACGCGCATGGCATCCGCCTTCGCGCGAAGGTCCGCAAGCTCTTTCTGAAGCGCGGCGAGACGGTCTCGGCTCGCCCGGTCCTTCTCTTTCTTGAGGGCGGCCTCCTCGATCTCGAGCTGCATGACCCTCCGGGTGGCCTCGTCGAGCTCCGTCGGCATGGAGTCGATTTCCGTCCGGATCATCGCGCAGGCCTCGTCCACCAAGTCGATCGCCTTGTCGGGCAGGAACCTGTCCGAGATGTAGCGGTTCGAGAGAATCGCCGCCGCCACCAGCGCGTTGTCGTGGATCGTCACGCCATGGTGGGTTTCAAAGCGCTCCTTCAGGCCGCGCAGGATGGAGACGGTGTCCTCCACGGCGGGCTGGTCCACCATGACGGGCTGGAAACGCCGCTCCAGGGCCGCGTCTTTTTCGATGTACTTTCGGTACTCGTCGAGCGTCGTCGCGCCGATGCAGTGCAGCTCCCCACGGGCCAGCATGGGCTTCAGCATGTTGCCGGCGTCCATGGACCCTTCCGCCTTGCCTGCCCCGACGATGGTGTGGAGTTCGTCGATAAAGAGAAGAATCCGCCCCTCGGATTCCTTGATCTCCTGGAGGACGGCTTTCAGCCGCTCCTCGAACTCGCCCCGAAACTTCGCGCCAGCGACCAGAGACCCCATGTCGAGGGCGAATATCGTTTTGTCCTTCAACCCCTCGGGAACGTCGCCCCGCACGACGCGGTGCGCAAGCCCCTCTACGATGGCGGTCTTGCCGACGCCGGGCTCCCCGATGAGCACGGGGTTGTTCTTGGTCTTGCGGCTCAGGATGCGAATCACGCGCCGGATTTCCGAGTCGCGGCCGATCACCGGATCGAGCTTCCCGGCGCGGGCCTCCTGGACGAGGTCGCGGCCGTACTTCTGGAGCGCCTCGTAAGTCGATTCCGGGCTTGCGCTCGTCACGCGCTGCCGCCCGCGCACGTCGTTCAGGGTCTGGAGGACGGCGTCCTTGCCGACGCCAAATTCCTTTAGCACGCGCCCGGACGGCGTGGAAGCGCCTTCATCGATAAACGCCAGCAGGACGTGCTCCACCGAGACGTACTCGTCCTTGAGGCGTTGCGCCTCCTCTTCGGCCTTTGCCAGCAGTTTGTTCAGGCGCTGCGTGACGTAGACCTTGCCCGGTTCGATTCCTGGGCCGCTCACGCGGGGTTTCTTCCCCAGTTCGTCTTCCAGACGCTTCTTGATCCCCTCGACGGGCGCGTCCATTTTCTTGAGCAGCCGGGGAACCAGCCCGTCTCCCTGCTCCAGGAGGGCTAAAAGCAGGTGCTCTCCGTCCACCTCCACGTGGCCGAAGCGCACGGCCTTGGTTTGCGCGGCCTGCAAGGCCTCCTGCGATTTTAAAGTCAGCTTGTTCATATCCATGAATGAGCTCCTCCTTCTCTCGTATGATGTGTCCGGCTTCCCCCGGGGCGGTCGACCCGCTACAGCCCCGCCGCCGCCCTCACCGCCTACGAGCGGGGGTTGAAGCCCGACGTTTTTTGCAGCTCTTCAAAAAGCTCTTTTTCTTTTTGGGTCGGCTCCTTCGGGACCGCTATCGAGATGACGGCGTAGAGGTCGCCCGCCTGCCCCCTGGGGTTCGGCATGCCCCTGCCCCGAAGTCTGAGCTTGCGCCCGCTTTGCGTCCCCGGCGGAATTTTCAGTGTGACGGGACCGGAGAGCGTTGGGGCCTCGACCTCGGCGCCGAGCACCGCTTCCCACGGAGTCAGCGGGAGGTCCATATAGATATCCCTTTCCTCCAGGCGGTACCTGTGGTGCGGCTCCAGCTCGACCTTAAGGTAGAGGTCGCCCTTCCTGCCCCCGGCCGACCCCTCCTCGCCCTGTCCGGAGAGGCGTATCTTCTGGCCGTTCAGGATGCCCTGGGGGATCTTGACCTCGTAGGTTTTTTCCTGCACCGACGCCTGCCCGTCAGGCGAGACGCCGTGCGATTGCAGGGTTATCGTGCGATTGCCCCCCCGGTAGGCGTCCTCCATGGATATGCGGACGGTCGCCTCGCGGTCGGCCCCCTGCTGCGGACGAACGGCCCGTCTCCTGGCTCCGCCGGGCCGGGCGCCTGCGGCGCCGCTGAAACCGCCTCCCCGCGCGCCAAAAAGGATCTCGAAGAAATCGCTGAAATCCCCTCCGCCGCCGCCCGACCAGTGGAACTCAGCCCCTGCCGGGCCGCTCTGGCCGAAATCGTAGTGAGTCTCCCACCCTGGCGGCGGCCTGAAATCCTGTCCCGCCTGCCAGTTAGGCCCGAGCTGGTCGTATTTTGCGCGCTTTTCCGGGTCCTTGAGGACTTCGTGGGCCTCGTTGAGCTCCTTGAATTTCTCTTCGGCCCCTGGGTCCTTGTTCACATCCGGATGATATTTCCTGGCCAGTTTCCTATAGGCTTTCTGGATTTCGGCCTGAGTCGCGGTCCGGGACGCGCCCAGAATTTCATAATAGTCCTTAAACTGGATCGCCATAACGTCCTGTCATCCTCTTCACTATCGAGTAATTGCTAAATCCGTCCCCGTCCGTGAGGGGAAGGGGAGCGCATCCGCGCCAGCAACGCGGCGGGAGCCCCCTGCAATGGAAACATTAATGCACATGCACGCAAGGTCTAAGAACTTCCGACCTTTTTGCCTGGATTTACCAATTCGGTTTGTAAGATAAACATCATTTCCGGTTTTTCCACATTTCATTACAAATTCGTCGCTTTCCATCCCGGCTTTCTTTTCCTGTTTTCCTATCGGGGTCGGATGCTTTATATTTAGCATCGCATTTTCAAATATATTACGAAGAGGGGTGGTTTAGATGCAAAACATTTCGGAGTCACTCAAGAGGCAAAGAGACCAGATCCTGGAGGACGGCAGCGAGGACGCGCTGGGGCGTCACACAAGCCTCCTGGAAATAGCCGTCATCACGCTGTACAACCGCATGGTGAACCAGCTGGGATTGGATTCGGAGCAATACCGATCCAGCGGGGCGGTTATCGCGCTGGGCTCTTTCGGCCGCGGCCTCATCGGCCCCAATCAGCCTATCTCCATACTCTTTCTCAAGGCGGAATCTTCCCCGTGGCAGGAAAGCTGGCTGGACGAGATCACCACGCCTCTCACGGAAGCGGGTTGGGACGTCGCCATCCGCCACGCCACCACGGAATCCCTGATGCTCAAGGTCCGTGAGGATTTCCCTCTCCTTCTCCACTTGTTGCAGGCCCGCTACATCTCCGGAAGCCGCGCGCTGGGCGACCAGTTCGACAAGACTCTCGAATCTTCCATGGAAGGCAGGCAGGACGAGTTCCTGCACCGCCTCTACGACTCCTACCTGGAACGGCGCCTTTCGCTGGGCAACCCCCAGCGGTGGCTGGAGCCGGACCTCATGGAGAACCACGGCGGACTCCTGGATATCGACACAATCCGGGCGGCATGCCGCATCGCGTCCAATATGCGGAACCTGGACGACGCGATTTTCCGCGGGTACCTTGTCCGTGACGAAGTGGATTACCTGCAGCAGGCGGAGAAGAAATACGTCCGCCTGCTGAACAGTCTCTACACCCTGAAAAACCATAAGTCGGGAGTGCTCGAGTTCGACGAGCAGGCGACGATTGCCGTCAAATTTGGCTACAGCGCGACGGCGGGCTTCCTGCCGGTCGAATCGTTCATGCAGCGTCTGCACCAGAGCCTGCACGGCGTTTCCTGCATCATTGAGGAGTTTTGGGAAAGACTGCGCGAGGGGCGCTGGGAAGATGCGGGAGATGAAAATGCTTCTTCGGAAGAGATAGAGCCCGGAGTGCTTGTCCGTTCCGGCAAGCTGGTGGTGCAGCCCGATCGTTGCCAGGCCACGGCGAGCAATTTGTTGCACCTTTTCGTGCTTTCGGCGAAGCGCGGGCTTGGATTTTCAAACACCACGCGGCAGTGGATTCAGCACCACCACGCGACGCTCGACACAGCGGGCGGAGACCCTGAGGTGCGCGACGAACTGCTCGAACTTCTGCGCTCCGATGCGCCGGACCTCCCCGCGATCCGGCGGTTTTACGACAAGGGCTTCCTTAATTTTCTCATTCCGGAGCTTTCCACCGTGCATTGCCTGGTGCAGCACGATGCCTTCCATGCGCATCCGGTGCATGAACACCAATTGAGAACTCTCACGGAGTTCAAGCGCCTCCTTGCCGGGGAGTATAGGGATGCGGAGCCCGAACTGACGAAGATCGCGGAG
The DNA here is from genome assembly GCA_937958025.1 of uncultured Syntrophobacteraceae bacterium. Taxonomy (GTDB): domain Bacteria; phylum Desulfobacterota; class Syntrophobacteria; order Syntrophobacterales; family Syntrophobacteraceae; genus CALFXO01. Next base: position 9,079 of record CALFXO010000060.1, on the reverse strand, counting down.
AAAGTGAGCGACCCCACCGCCCTGCTCCTATCGTGCCTCCTGCACGACGTCGGCAAGAGCCGGGGCTCCGACCACGCCGTGCGTGGCGGGGAAATGATTCCCACTATCGCGCGGCGTCTTGGGATCGACCAGGAAACATCCGACCTGCTCCAATTCCTCGTGGCGCATCATCTGCTTCTCACGGATAGCGCCGCCATGAGAGACTTGGCGGACGAGGAGATGCTTGCCCGGTGCGCGATGATCGTCGAGACGCCCGAGCAGTTGGACCTTCTGGTGCTTCTCAGCTTCGCCGACATGGCCGCCACTGGCCCGAACGCGCGCCAGAGATGGCGCGAGACGCCGGTGCTGCGTCTTTACGAGAAAGTCCAGTGTCTCCTCGAGAAGGGGGAGCCGAGCGAGCAGGCCATCCACGAGCGTATAGACCGCATTCGGGCTCTCGTGTGGCAGAACCTCGAAAGCATGATGAGCAGCGAGGACCTCGACAAGCACTTTTCGGAGCTGGCGCCCCGTTACCTCTTTTCCAATTCGCCGTCCGCCATCGCGCGGCACCTGCGGCTGGAATGGACGCTGCGGCAGGGCGGGGGGCCGTTCGTCTGGGAAGTGGCCCCATCCGAGGCGCCGGGAGACCTCGTTGAAATGACCCTCGTGAGTTGGGATGCACCAAAGCTGGTGTCGCAGACTGCCGGCATCTTGAGCCTGCACGACCTGAATATTGTAGGCGCCCAGATTTTCGCGAAGCAAAACGGCGTCGCCATTCTGATCTTTCAGTGCAGGCAGCCGGGTTGGGCGATCGACTGGGAAAGCGTCAGACACGATATGATGCGGCTGCTGTCCGGCAAGTTGGCGCTCGATTACCGCATCGCCCTCCAGGCGTCGGGACCGGGAGACCTGTTGAAATCCATTCGCCCAATGCCGAGCCGCATCACGGTTGATAACGATTCGTCGGTGCAGTACACGATCCTGGAGGTCTACACGCTCGACCGCATCGGTCTTCTCTACACTATAGCGAAGACTCTGGCCGACCTGCATGTCCGCATCCTTGTGGCGAAGATCACCACGAAGGTGGACCAGGTGGCGGACGTGTTTTACCTGAGGACAGCCGACGGCCAAAAGGTGACGGACCCCGAGCAGGCAGAAGAAATCAAGTGCGCCCTGCAATTCTGGCTGGATTGCGCGGCCAGCTGAGAGAAAGCGAGAGTCTCGAGGAGACGCCGGGAAAAGGAGCCCGAATCGATGGAATCCGTGCTGTTTGAAAAAGAGCCGCCCCTCGGATGGATCGTTCTGAACCGTCCGGAAAAGCGGAACGCCTTGTCTCTGGAAATGATGCAGGCGATCGCCAGTAAATTGGATGAAGCGGCGGAAGACAGAGAAATCCGCGTCCTGGTGATCCGTGGAAACGGCCCGATATTCAGTGCAGGCCACGATTTGGAGGAAATAGCCGGAAGAGAGAAAAAAACCTCTCACTTCCGGCGGATTTTCAGCGTGTGCAGCGAGATGATGCTGCGCCTGCACCGGCTGCCGCAACCAGTGATCGCGCAGGTGCACGGAATCGCGACGGCCGCCGGGTGCCAATTGGTTGCCGCCTGCGACCTCGCCATCGCGGAGGAAGGCGCGCGATTCGCGACTCCCGGCGTCAAGATCGGCCTTTTCTGCACGACTCCGATGACGCCGCTGGTGCGCCTCATCGGGAGACGCCGCGCCATGGACATGCTCATCACCGGACGGTTCGTGCCGGCTGACGAGGCGAAGGGTTTTGGCCTTGTGAACCGCGTGGTCCCGCTCGATCAGCTCGAAGAGGAGACGCGGCGATGGGCGCTTGAAATCGCCCAATTTAGTGGGTTCACTTTGGCGCTCGGCAAACAGGCCTTCTACGAGCAGGTGGACATGGACGAGTTGTCCGCTTACCGCTATGCCAAGGAAGTCATTTCCCATAACTGCGAGGCTGACGACGCTCAGGAAGGCATCGCGGCCTTCCTGGAGAAGCGCGAGCCAAGGTGGCGTCATCAATGACACGGCGGCGTTCGGGGAAGGTGCAAAGGCGTGCGTCCTTCCCCGACGGGCGCCGCCTTCAATGCGATGCAATGCACAGGAGAGAACAGCATGTCCAAAACAGCGTTCACCCTATCGGCCTCTGCTCTCATACTGTTTTTTCTGGCAGTCTCACAGGTTTTCGCTCAGCCTCCCGAGCCTCCCATGCCGGAGGATTCCTCCCCGATGGTGGAAAAGAATCTTTTCTCCCCCGACCGAAAACCTCCATTGCCCGGAGCGCCGTCATCCACTGGCGACCAGAAGGGCGAAAAGAACGCTCCCACCGCGGTCCAGTTGGATGGAGTATTTATATACGGCGACAAGAAGTCCGCCCTGTTGCGCCTCAAAGGCCCGTCCCAGGGTAAGAAAAAGGGAGACCAGCCGGAATCGCCCTACGTCACTGTAAGCGAAGGCGAGCAGGTTGGGGACCTAAGGGTGGTGAAAATCGAGGCGCGCAAGATAACATTGGAAAAGGAGGGAGAGATTCAGGAGGTGAATCTCTTCGAGACGAACAAAGTGTCGCCACCGGCTCAGGCCGCCCCAAAGATCCATCCCGCTCCGACGCCCCAGGACCAGGAGCAGCAAGCAGGCGATGCGGACGGCGCAGCTGAGAACAAGCAGATTCCCGCCCCGGCGGATGCGAAGTCGGCGATGACGCGAGAGGAGCGCAGGGCGAAAAGGAGCGCGCAACTCCAGAAACAGCTAAACGGCGCCCAGGGAAATGACGAACAGAATGCCCCGCCGCCCGAACCAGGCGACAATTCTCAGGAAGGCGGCGACGAACCGGAGCCGCCCATTCCGCCGACCCAGCAATAGTGGAGCAGGAAGCTCCTGACTCCCTCCGCCCTGTTTTGCGGCGACTTTGTTCGCCGCGTGGATCATCCAGGATTTGAATCGCATATGGAAGAAAAAATAAAGACGCTCGGCACGCTCAACGCGAACCATTTCAGCGTGGACCTCGATCTGGTCCGGCTGCGAACAGGAAAAACCACGGAGAGGATAAAGATCCGCCACCCCGAAGCGGCGGCGGTCATACCATTTCTCGATGCAAACCACATTGTCATGGTGCGCCAGTGGCGTTACGCCATCCAACGCGAAACTCTGGAGGCGCCGGCGGGCAAGGCGGATGCAGGGGAAGACCTGGCCGTATGCGCGCGCAGGGAGTTGTACGAGGAGACGGGCCGGAGAGCGGCGCGGCTCATACACCTTTTTGAATATTTTCCGGCGATAAGCTATTCCGACGAGATGATACGGATATACGCCGCCTCGGGGCTTTCCGAAGCGGACGCCCGGCTCGATGAGGACGAAATATCCCGAGTGGAGGTGGTGGAAACGGCCAAACTTCAGGACCTAATCGTGGCGGGCCGCATCCAGGACGGAAAGACGGTGATAGCAATGGCGCTTTTTCGCGGCAAGATGGAGCGGGGGGAGATCCCCGCGGATTTCTTTGCCTAGGCGGCCCATGGATGCGGGAAAACCTGGTTCGAGGCAACGCTATGCCGGAAGAAACGCAATGTCGGGGCGTCCCTTTGCGCTGGCTCCTATTACTACACAGGGTGAGCGCCGTAGTCGTTCGTTCCTGTCGGCGCGGTGGGAAAGAGAGGGTGCGTGACAGCTCAGAATGAGGCCTCGGCGGCGGTGCGTCCGCCTTCCGTGGCGGTGATTGGCTCTGGCTACTGGGGGCGCAACCTGGTCCGCAATTACCATCGGTTGGGGGCTTTGAAGCTGATCTGCGACAAAAACGTGATTGTCCTCGCGGCGTTGAAGGCTCAATACATGGAATGCGAGACGTGCGTCGCGCTAAACGACGTCATCACCCGATCGGACATTGACGGGGTGGTGATCGCGACGCCCGCCGAAACGCATTATGCGTTGGCGCGGGAGGCGTTGCTTGCGGGGAAGCACGTATTCGTCGAAAAACCTCTTGTCCTTCACGAGGCGGAGGCCGAAGAGTTGATCCGGCTGGCCGCCGACTTGCGCCTTACGCTCATGGTGGGGCATCTGCTGCAATACCATCCCGTCTTTGCGCGTCTCAAGGAGTTGGCCTCCTCCGGTGAACTCGGACGCATCAATTATATTTATTCGCAACGACTGAATTTGGGGAAGATCCGGCGGGAGGAGAACATTCTCTGGTCGTTCGCCCCTCATGATGTTTCAATGATTCTCTCGCTTGCAGGCGAGGACCCCGAGAGCATCTACACCCACGGCGGGTGTTACCTGCACCGCAAGATCGCGGATGTTACGACGACGCACCTTGAATTTTCCTCTGGACTGCGCGCCCATGTATTCGTTTCGTGGCTCCATCCCTTCAAGGACCAGAAGCTGGTGGTGGTCGGAGACCGGAAAATGGCCGTCTTCGATGACACTGGGCCCTGGGAGGAAAAGCTCTTGCTTTATCCGCATGAAATAAAGTGGCGTCATGGCTCCCCGGAGCCCGCTAAGGGAGAGCCGGAGCGGGTTGCGGTTGAGGAGAAGGAGCCGCTTCAAGTCGAGTGCGAGCATTTTCTGCGTTGCATCCGCATGGGGGAGCGGCCTATGACCGACGGTGTGGAGGGGCTGCATGTGCTACGGGTGCTCAATGCAAGCCAACGGTCGCTCGATGCGGATGGAGTGAAAATGCAACTGAAGGAGGACGCCGGTGGGGTGGACCATGGCGCGGCGAAATCCGGCGGCGGCGAGCGGGCTGCCGATTGCTATGTGCATCCGACCGCGGTCATCGATGATGGCGTCGTGATCGGGTCGAAGACCAAGATCTGGCACTTCACGCATATCCTTCCGAACTCGAAAATCGGCGCCCGGTGCGTCATCGGCCAGAACGCGGCGATTGGCCCCGACGTGGTGATAGGGGATGGATGCAAGATCCAGAACAATGTGTCGGTCTACAAGGGAGTCACCCTGGAAGACGATGTGTTTTGCGGGCCGTCCATGGTTTTCACCAACGTATTCAACCCGAGGGCCCACATTGCGCGAATGGCCGAAATGCGTCCGACGCTCGTCAAGAAGGGGGCTTCGCTTGGGGCGAACTGCACCATCGTTTGCGGGGTCGCGATTGGGCGTTATGCGTTTATAGGCGCGGGGGCGGTGGTGGCGCGGGACGTTCTGGACCATGCGCTGATAGTGGGCAACCCTGGGCGGCGGACGGGATGGGTGTGCATGTGTGGCGTTAAACTGGAGAAAAACCTCGCTTGCCCAGCGTGCGGAAGAGAATACGTGGAATCCGGTTCCGGGCTGCGGGGAGTCGATTCAGGGGATGGAAGCTGTGGACTGCCGAGCTGATCGAGAGACGTTTTAAACTCGGCGCCGCGAGTGTTTGGGTGGCGAAGCATATTGGGCCGTCTGACGGCGTTCGCGGCGGAGGCTTTGGGTTTGCAGACGATGACGAGGAGCGTGGATGCAGTTTATTGATCTTGCGGCGCAGCAGAAACGGATCCGAATGAAGTTGGAGGAGCGCATCGGACGGGTTCTCGACCACGGAGGGTACATCATGGGGCCCGAGATCCACGAGTTGGAGGAAAAACTTGCGAGCTACGTCGGAGCGGCGCATGCGATTTCCTGCGGTTCGGGCACGGATGCGCTCCTTATGGCCCTCATGGCCTATGAGGTGGGGCCCGGGCAGGCTGTTTTCACTACGCCTTTCACGTTCATCGCAACCGCGGAGGTGATTAGCCTTTTGGGGGCCACCCCGGTTTTCGTGGACGTCGATCCGGTGACGTTCAACATGGACCCGGCGGCCCTGGAGCGCGCCATCGATGCTGTAAAAAGAAATGACGCCGCTCTCCACCCCCTGCCTTCGGGGGGAGTGGAGCGGCTGAGGCCGAGGGGAGTCATACCTGTTGACCTTTTCGGGTTGCCGGCGGATTACGAGAGAATCAACGCGATTGCGAAGACGCACGGCCTCTTCGTCATTCAGGATGCGGCGCAGTCGTTCGGGGCGGAGCGTGGGGGGAAAAAGTCGTGTTCGCACGCGGGCATCGGGTGCACGTCGTTCTTTCCCGCAAAGCCGCTTGGCTGTTACGGAGACGGGGGGATGTGTTTCACGGACGATTCGAGTCTTGCCGCCGCCATGAGGTCGGTCCGGGTCCACGGGCAGGGGGCGGATAAATACGACAACGTGCGGATCGGGATCAACGGGCGGATGGATTCCGTGCAGGCTGCGGTGTTGCTGGTGAAATTCGAGATCTTTCCGGAGGAGGTGGAGCTTCGGAATGTGGCGGCGAGCCGCTACTCGGAGCTTCTCGCATCTTCGGGCGCGACTCCTCCGCGCATTCCCGAGGGGTGTAAGTCCGTTTTCGCCCAGTATTCGGTGCTCGCAAGAGATTCGGCGCATCGCGCGGAGTTTCAGACGCGGCTGAAAAACTCTGAAGTTCCCACGGCGATATACTATCCCAAGCCCCTGCACATGCAGGAAGCTTTCGGATGTCTGGGGTATTCAAGAGGGGACTTTCCAGTTAGTGAGGAGTGCGCGGGGAGGATATTCAGCTTGCCTATGCATCCTTATCTCGGCAGCGACGACCAGGAGCGCATTGCGCGCGTGATGCGGGATGTGGGCTGAACATCCGGCGACAAGGGTCCGGATGATTGGAATCAGAGATATAGCGCCGCCATCCTTCGCCATGAAAACCCGCTGTGGGCTCTTCCCGACCAGACATAGAACCTGTGGGCGACCCCTTTGCTGGACAAGATGCCGCTGAGGCGTTCGTTGTTGGACCTGAAGGGGTCGTGTTCTCCTATGGTGAAGACGATATCCATGTTGCGGATGTCACAAAGCGTATGTTCGCAATTCAGGTCCGGGAGATAGTGCGTCGGCATATTGAAATAGATGTTCTCGTCATAGTATCCGTCGAAGAGGTCCTTGAAGCTTTCCACGTTGATGGTCAGGTCGTAGCGTCCCGAAAAGGCGGCGAGCTTTCGGAAGAGCCGGGGATGCTTGAAGGCGATGTTTGCGGCGTGAAACGCTCCGAGGCTGCATCCGTGAGAGATCACGCATTCATGGGAGTTCTTGGATTCCATGAAAGGGAACACTTCATGGATGACATATTCCTCGTATTGAATATGTCTTCGTATGCGTCCCGAAGGGTGCGCCCACCAGCAATAGAGACTTTCCGAATCGATGCTGTCCAGGCAGAAAAGCTGGAGCCAGCCATTCTCGAGCTTTTCACGGAGTGCGTTGGGCATGCGCAAGTGCTCGTATTCAAAGAACCTGGCCGCCCGCGTCGGGAACACCAGCACTTTCGCGCCTGCGTGGCCGAAGACGAGAATTTCCATGTCGCGGCCGAGCCTTGGGCTCCACCATTTGTGATATTCCCTGTTCATGCCGATGCCCTGAAAGATGTTTGCACACGTGTGACGATGGCCGCTGGATCTTCTCAGCGACAGCGCGGGCTTATCCGAGTGGAGCGGTTGCGTCGGTCTTTCAGTTCGGTCAATGGCTAAAATGCCGTCAAAGTATGGCGCACTTTCTTGATGCTATCGTTACAAATTGGCGAAAAAACGGTTAAGCGTCTCCTTCAGTTTCTTTGCTTGCGCTCCTGTGGGCTGTTGTTCGGTGTGCCCGGCGTCGAGGATGAATAGTTCCTTTGGCCCACCCAGGGAATTGTATATGGCGAATTGTCCCGGGGGAGCAACATACGGGTCTGACAAAGCGCAGGCGCAATGAACGGGGACCCGAATCCTTCTCGCGGCGACCGCCGCGTCGTAGTAGCGGAGAGTTTCCAGAACATTCCAGCGCCCGCCCAACTCTTCCTGGAATCTTTGCACCGACGCCGCACTGCCGAGGGTGGGGAGGCGAAGCCGGAGCGGTTGGTTTCCTAAGCTCGGAACATTCAAGTGAGCGCCGCGCAGTCGGTTGTCCCAGGGCAGCGCCATCGCTCCGATTCCGCCGCCAAGACTGATTCCAAGGTATCCGATGCGCCCTTCGGCCTGTGGGAAAAGCCTCAGGAGGGCCGAGACGGCGAGCCAGACGTCCTGCACGCACCCGCGATGAATGTAACGGTCCCGTTTGTGGATGTCATGGAGCACATGCCAGCGGGTCTCCGGGGAAATCGGGTTTCTCCTGCTCCTGGACATTCCGCGGAAACAGGGGAAGAGCAATGCCGCGTTCTGGAACGGCAGGTCCAGGTCGGGCGCATCCCTGCCGGCGTAGCCGTGGCCTATCACAAATCCGCGTCGCACGGCGCCGTCCACGGGGGTAAGCAACCATCCCCCGATGGTGAATTCATCCGTTGACCGATAGGATAAATCGAATATGCGCCATCCTCCTTCGTCCCTTCCCGTATCCCTGATTTCCGGCCTGGATGCAACGCGCATGGCTTCCGCGTAGGCCCTGGTCCAGAACTTGGCGAAATCGGCGGGCTCCTCGGGGGCGGCTATCTTAAGAAGATCCGCAAGGGTGTAGCCATAGCTGGGATCGAATGGGTATGCTTGGCGCGACATGGATGAACGCTATGGCTCCGGTTCAGTGGTTGGCGTTGGCTGCACTCGGCCTCGATTCTTGGAACACGGGCTTGAGTGGATTGAAAAGGGGCGTCCCCTCCAGTTAGGAGCGGCATCCTGCCACGACTGGCGCAACGTCGCGGCAGGATAAGCCCCCCAGATCAAAACATTCAAACCTTAACGGGTATAACCTTTTCCACTTCTGGCGCGACTTGATCCTGTCTCCCCTCGATCCGTTTTATTCTCTATGCGCAACGCCTTCATTGCTGTCATCGAGGCGCTAACTAGGTTATCATAAGCAATCAGGAATGACTATCGAATGCGCCGGGGGCCCGAAGTGAGCTCCCTCAGAAATGCTGGACAGAAAGTTTCGCTCATTTGAAAGGATGCTCCTAAGAGGGAGGAGCGTGAATGACTGCAAACAGGAAAAATCCATCGAAGCGTTCAAACGGGGAGCGGTTGGGTTGCTGGAGAACAGCGATAAGAAGCCCCTAATGGACCGAGAGTCTGGCATCCATATGGTCAAAAGGATCATGGTCCGAAAAACCTGCTCTCTTACGCGCCATGTCGCTTTGAACCTCATCTTCCAAAGCTTATACAGCGGAAGGCGGCTTGTAAC
>CALFXO010000059.1 GCA_937958025.1 uncultured Syntrophobacteraceae bacterium | reverse complement strand
CAACGTCCGATGCTGCGGGAAACGGCAACAGCGAGAGCAACACGCTGGAAGGAACTTACTACGGATTGCCCTTGGGGGTGTTTTATCTGCTTGACGATTCGGAAGAATAGGCAGGACCGCTCTCGACTATCGGTAGAGGGTGGCGCGGGCAGCTCGTCGCAGACGAGCTGCCCGCGCGCAAAGCACAAGAGGGGGAGGCCTAGCCCCTCCCATTTGAGATTCCTCAGATGCGGTCTTTATGCACGTGCAGGGCCAGCGTGGCGCCCGTCACCATGCTGCGTCCCGTGTAGAAAAAGCTGAGCGCCCACAGGGCTTGCAGGAAAAGAATGACGAACGGGGTCCAGAGCGCGTTCAATCCCATCACGAGGTCGGCGTGGACCTCCTGCGGCGCGGGGAATACGGCGGCGACGCCGAAAGCATAAAAAATGGCGAGCACGCCCATGATCTGGTAGGCGGAGATCCTGCCCCCGCCCCGGTAGTCGGCGCGGAGCGTCTCCGATAGGGACCTCCACGCCTGGGTTGCGGTGACGGCGAGGAGGAAAGCCGTTCCGTAGAATTCGGCAAGGTAGAGGGCTACGCCCACGAGCCCCACGCAGATGTATAGCGTCGAAGTGACGGCCTGGATCGGGACGACCTTCTGGCCCTCCAGCCCTCCTTCATAGGCAACTTTCTTGGTCTTGCCGAAAAAGGTGAAGTTGCGGTTCTCGAATATGCCGCGAATTACCGGATGGCTCTCGGAAAGCGGCTTGCCGTAGCAGCAGCCGAAGCTGATGCACGCGAGCCGCCCCAGCCCCTCCCCGAAGGAATACCCGATAGCGAGCGCCGCCATTGCCGGAATGACGGGGATGTGCAGGTCCGTCCAGTTTCCCGAAACGCCTCTGGCCGCCAGGTTCATGATGCCAATCGCAAACGGCGCACTGACTATCCCAACGAACGACGCCCCGCCCACGGTGAACGTATAGGCTTTCTTCTCGACCACTTTGGCTACGAAGCGCGACGCGGGCATGCAAAGCCCAAGCATCCCCAAGGCCAGCACGACGACTTCGCCCACCGGGACCCCGATGGAGGCCGCGAGGAGCAGCATGACGGCGACCCCGAACGTGTAGGCGTTCGCGTTGAAGAGGCCGTAATAAGTGTAATTGACGCCATCCCAGAGACCGTCCTCCCGTTTTACTCCGGGAGCCACGGCGAGAATCTGCCACCTCTCCCGAGGGAGCGCCCGGAAACCCCATTTGAGAAGCAGCGCAAGCGATATCGAAAGCACGCATATAAACAAAATATTCACCAAGTTGCACTCCTGTTGCAGGAAAAATGCTTTTCTATGCCTCGGAGCGACAGGGATCGTCGATTCCCCGGCGCCCAGCCGCCCATCCGATCAGGGACCGGAGCTTCACGTCGGTTTCCACCAGGGGCTCCCCGAAAGCGGCGCTGAAGCGGCTTTCTATCGACCGCATGCTCCGGTTGCACACAAGGTCTGAAGAAAATTCCACCCTCCCCTGCTGGAATATCAGCACGTCCGTGCTGCTGCCGGGGCGATAGAGGCTCTTGGGGGCGCCTTTTTTCAAACGCACCCCCGCTTGCAGGGGAATGGGCGAATCGTAGCGCTCCTCGCTGTAGCACTGCACGATGTCGCCGATCATAAGCGCCGCGACTTCGATCATCGCCACCAGTCCCACCTTCGTTCCGCCTGGGACGTCCGTGTCGATCACCGTCACCACCCGCTTGTTCTTTGAATAGGGCGTGACGACGGCGACGACCGCGCCGGGATTGCAGGAATGCCTCCGGCCGGGGATCTCGTAGACGTCCCTCACGATGCCCGCGACGGGCGTATGGTTGTAATGGTACTTGTCCGGGGTCAGGCGGAAGATAGCGAAATCCCCGCCCCGGAAGGCGTCCAGCCACTCCGTCTTGTCACGCGCGAGCAATTCCTCGAAATCGAAGAATTTGTCCTTGACGAACAGCTCGGACGTCTCCCGGAAAGAGCCCACCAGCACCCGTGCGTCCGCCGGGGAAACGATGGCGGCCTCGTCGCCGGGCATGGGGCGGCATTCCCAGTAGCGGATCTTGCGCTCGAAAACTTTCTTGGGGGTGTTCAGGAACTCCGGCGGATCGAGGCACTCGCCGAGATCGACACCGCACCGTTTCAAGAACCCCAGGGCGCCGGTGAGCCTCGCCCCGAGGAACCCTTCGTAGTTGATGAACCCGAGCAGGTCGGACATCCACGCGCTCGTCAGCGCCCGGAACATGAGGGATTGGTCCTCGCGCGCCCTCGAATACATGAACCTTATGATTTTATCCCCGTAGAGCCGCTCTGTCCGGGGCGTCCCAGCGCACCGCTCGATGTATTGATGCTTCATTCTTCCATTTCCGATCGCCGTCTTCAATCTGGCGATCCGCGAGGCGCATGTCGTTGCGGACCGTCGCGAGCATGAGGTTGATGAGCTGACGCAGAGTCTCGAGGGAAGCCCGCCCTTCCACCACGTCGTTTTTCGCATCGCCGAGGACTTGCAGCGCGTGCCGCTCCCCGCAAATGAGGGAAAGCTCTTCCCGGCGGCCAAAATCCACGAAAAGCTCCAGGTCCGTCTTCCGGAAATCCTCTTCCCAGAACCGGAACGCCTCCAGCACGTGCTTTTTGCGGAGCCCGTTGCGGTAACGCCTCTCGGCGGCGCGGTTAAATTCCTCCGCGGAAAGCCCCATCGGCGACCGCCCGCCCGTTTCGGCGAGGATCTCCCGTGTGAGTTTGCCGGAAACCGCGTAGCCGCCGGGGTCTTCGATGCGCCTCGCAAGGTCCTGCATCGTGCGCTCGAGGCCGAGCATCTCGATGATATCCGCCGCATCCTCCCGCAGGATGCGCACGAGCGCCTTGCGGTATTCCTGGTTGTAGACGCGCAGGAACCCCGGATACCGGTGGCTTGGCCGCACCCGCTCCGTGCGCTCCACAATGCGCTTCAGGAAGACGTTGCGCGTGTCGCGGCGCACGAAAAAGGTTGGGATGCCGATCGCGGTCCCGAAGAAAATGTGGCGCCGCTCGCTCTCGATGAAGGGCTCATCCGGAATGTGCGCGTGCGAAAGCTTTCCCTCCGCCATGTATTTGAAGGCGAGCGCGTTGAGGAGGGCCTGCAAGTCCGCCGCCGGTCCCATGTCGTCTTCGAGGCTGTGGAACTGGCTGTAGTAGCGCGCCTCGAAGCCGGAAAAACCCATGACCTTGTATTCCCGGAGCCGCTGCAGGAGGTAAGTGGCCATGCCGGGGTCGAAAACCCCAAGCTCCGCGAGATCCTGTTTCAGCCTATCGCCGTTTCCGACGCGGCCGTCGAGGGCGGGGCTCCGCTCCGTGCTCATGAGCGCCACGAAATAATCCAGCAGCCGGAAATCCGGGACAAAGTCTCCCTTCAGCCGAAAGACCGTGCTGATGATTTTATCAAGCCACCCAAGCCCGAACGGAGTCACGGGCTGCCCGAACGCCTTGAGCCTGGCTTTTTTCTTCCAGCGCCGCCAGATCATCCGGAGATGCGTGAAATCGAGCTCGTGCGGCAGGAAGCTGAGGGCCTTTTCCGGGTGGAAATCCGTAAAGTCGAGCCGGTAGGGTCCGGCGCTGTACGATCCCACGAAAAGGGGCAGGAAATGCTCCATCATCTTGATCGCGAGGTCCCCGGCGCATTTTTCGTGCGCTTCGCCAAATCCCGAGAAGGCGTCCGCGCGGAGGCGCGTGAGCTTCCGGCTGCCGAGGCTGATGTGCGTGCCGTTGTTGGCGAGGCTCACGTTGGAGATGTTCGGCAGCACCACGAGGTTCCGCGTGATGATCCCTGCCTCGCGGAGTTTGGCGACGGCGTTCATCTGGCTGCGGCTGAGCACCTGGTGGCAAAGCCCCATGTAGCGGTGCTTCACCTCGCCCCGGTCCCAGCCGGACAGGCACGGGCTCATGAAAAGCTCCCGGTAGAAGGCGTCCGATATGCAGTCGTTCAGCGCCTTTTGGCGGAGCGGCGGGTGCGGGGCGAAGTAGGCCAACGCCTCCTGCCCGCTTTCCATGAGCCGGAACTTGTGATTCGCGTACATGATGAGAAGCTGCGTGAGGAGAAAGCGCTTGGAGGTCTCCTTCGCGATGGAGCGGCCCATTCCCGTTTCGGGGCGAAGCGGCGTGACGTGGAAAGAGAACGTTTCGGGCGAGGTGTTGTCGCTCAGGAAGTGGTTCATGAGGCGGCGGCCCGTGCGGTGGAGCGTAGCGGGCGCATCCGGCTGGGCGCCCAGCGCGTCGGCCAGGGACAGCTTTATCAGGTAACTGATGGGAATCCTGACGTGCTTCTCTCCTTCCTCGAAATAGATGAAGCGGCGCACGTCCGACCGCAGCCCGCCATCCGGGGCGCGCTTATCGGCGAGAAGATCGGATTCAAAGGTGTCCTTGGCAAAAGGGCTGAGGAAGCGCATCGGAAAACGCACCCACGAATTCTCCCAAACGCCTTCGGCATTGTCCGCCAGGAATTTTTCAAGGCTTGTGACGACGCTCCGCGACGTGTCGCCCGCGAGCGCCCGCCTTACAATATTGGCGTAGAAATTCGATTCTTCTATGGTTATCGGCAGATCGACGTCCTGCCGCGCGCCCAGCACCACCGCCTGCAACTCGCATTCGGACCCCGCCGTGGCGTCATCGGCGGCGAACGGAAGCGCCTCGACGGGGCATCGCCCCCCGCCGTCAGGCGCCAAGCCGAGCAGGCGCACCACCTCGTCCATGCATGGCGGCTCCTCGGACGGAGCGCCGATCTCCAGGGGATTCAAGTCCCCCAGGACCAGCACCTTCGACTGACACGCATACACGCTCATTTGTATTCACACCTTTGTGAAAATGAAACATGAAGATGAAACTGGAAATAGGAAGGACCCCTTCCTCCCCCGATGCGTCCCCCCGGATATGACCATGCCAGCCAATGTTGCTTCCTTCCCCTCCGGCGACATCGACCTGGCTCCCCTCCCAGCACTCCCGGTTGCGCTCCAGAGTCGAAGGAGGTTAGCAAAATCACAGTGAAAATTTATGAAGAACGTGTTACTTTCTAGCGAAGATTCCATGTTAGCCAAAAGGGATGTCGAAGCGCGGCTGCAGCCAGGATCAACGAAAGACTTCCAACCCACGCTTTTCCCTGAAGCTTAAAGCCCGCCCCGGTCGAAAATGCTCCTCAACCATAACGCACGGAGGGAAAACAGAATGTCGAGGCCCACCAGAAGGTTCACGTTCCAGCTGCTGTCGGTAGTATTGATCCTTGCATCCTCTCAAGCGGCCTTCGCCGGAAAGGCAAAAAACGTCATCTTGATGATCGGAGACGGAATGGGCTTCAACGCTTTCCGGAGCGCGGATTACTACACCGGCGGGAAGGCCGTTTACGAGGACTTTGACGTCAGGCTGAGCGTTCAGACCAATTCCGCCGACAACCCCGCCGGGTACGACCCCAAGATGATGTGGTCGGACTTCGCCTGGAGCATGCAGGGGGCCACCGACTCTTCGGCCGCCGCCACGGCGATCTACAGCGGCGTCAAGGTGACGGACGCAAGCATTAACTGGAGCGCGGAAGGGCAGCCCATAAAGACCTTCTTTGAATTGGCGTCGGAAGCCGGGCGCGGTTCCGGAGCGGTGAGCACGGTGGAGTTCTCCCACGCGACCCCCGCGACCGTGGCGGCGCATAACGCATCCCGAAAAAATTACTCGGACCTCGCAAACGAAATGATCTACAAGAGCGGCCTCGACGTCGTCATGGGAGCGGGCAACCCCGACTACGACAAGAATGGGCGTCCCACGGACGCAAAGGATTACAAATTCGTCGGCGGCCAGGAGACCTGGGACAACCTGAAAAAGGGCGCGGCGAACGGCTTCACCCTCATCGAAACAAAGGAGCAGTTCGAGCAGCTCGCAAGCGGCAAGCTACACCCGGACAAAGTGATCGGCGTCCCCGAAGTCCACACCACGCTGCAATACGACCGCGATGACCCGGACGGAGACTTCGACCCCAGGCTCGGCAACGTTCCCACGCTCGAAACGATGACGAAAGGCGCGCTCAACGTCCTCTCCAAAAAACCCAAGGGCTTTGTTCTCATGGTGGAAGGAGGCGCCATCGACTGGGCGAACCACGGCGGGAAGATCGACCGGCTGATCGAGGAGCAAACCGATTTCAACGCCGCCGTAAAGGCTGTCGTCGCCTACCTGGACGCGGGAACCAACGGCGCCGGCTGGGACAACACCCTCGTCATCGTCACGGCGGACCACGAATGTGGGGACCTCTGGGGCCAGGGGACCTATGTCGACGCCAACAACAACAAGCAGTTCAACACGGGCGAGACGTTCAACGGATTCAAGCCTGTCGCGGACAACGGCCCGGGCCATATTCCCGGCGTCCAGTACGCATCGAACAACCACACCAACGCGCTGGTCCCGCTGTTTGCGAAGGGAGCCGGAGCAGAGCTTTTTGTGGATTACGTCATTGGATCGGACCCGGAAGCGCCGGTGAAATACAACACGGTCAACGCCTTCGACGGACGGTACATCGACAACACCAGCATATTTAAGGCAATGAAGAAGGCGGCTTTGGAATAGCCAGCGCCCCGGCCCCTGGCGGACGCTTGGTGGGGGGCGTCCGCAGTCCTGATAAACAGCCGATTGTGCAATAATGTCGATTGCCCGGGCCGATGACCTCCTGTAATATGTAGGCATTGAATGAAAGATTTTGGCGCATCCTTTTGAAAGAGTGCTAAAAGTGCTCTTTCACGCTCCATGCAAGCCAAGCGCGAAACGCCGGGAAATCCACCGGCGCCTGTCATATGTCCAAGGCTTTTCGTTCCACCCCCTAGATAAAGGAGCCTGAGATGGGTCTTTTCGACAATGGATTTAAAGTCTCGACGGCGTTGGCGATCGGAATCGGGGGAATCATCCTGATCCCCACGCTGGCCCCCGCCGTAGCGGCGGTCGCCAAGCCCCTCGCCAGAACTTTGATCAAGTCCGGGCTGGTCGTCTACCAAAAGAGCGTCGAAGTGCTCGCGGAGACCAAGGAGGTCATGGAAGACCTCACCGCCGAAGCGAAGGCAGAGCTGGCCGCCGAGCAAAAGGCGGCGGAAGCCCGCAACCTGACCTCCTAGCAGCAAGGGAGCCTCTCGATGCCGCCCGAAGCGTACATATCCCATCAAACCACGGGGCGCGTCAGGATCAAGGTTCCCTCCCGCAAGAGGGACGCCGGCTATTTCGGCCGCCTGCAAAATGAGTTCATTCGGCTGCACGGCATCCAGAACGTCGAGGTGAACCCGACGACGGGGAGCGTGCTGCTGGCGACGGCCGAACCGACGTGGGAGATCGCCGCCTTCGCGAAGGAGGAGGACCTCTTCCTGCTCGCCCCCCCCCACGGGGGCGCGCTTTACGGCAGGGTCCTCGACGCGTTCCGCAGCCTTAACGCCGGGGCGCTCAACCTCTCGAGCGGCGAACTCGACGTCTCCTCCCTAATTTTCCTGACGCTCGTAGGAACGGGAATTTATCAGTTAAGCGTTGGAAACGTCACGACGCCGCCATGGTACACCGCATTCTGGTACGCCCTCGGCGTCATGAGCAAAAGCATCGGCGGCAAGGGCCCCGGCGCATCGAACGCGGCGGTGATTTAGAACGCCCGCCGCCGTCTCCACCTGGCTTCCCACCGCCGGGAGCGTTGCGCCCACGCTCCATGATGCATCACGATCGACGGCAGGGCGCGGCTCGATCCAGCGAAAGAGTTGTCCCGTGGTCCATGCAGTCCATTACAGCATTGAAGGAAGAGCCAGATACAAGGTCGAAGGCCTGCAAAGGTCCCATGCCCTCAAGGAGCGGATCGAACGAAAGCTCCCGGAGCATGAGGGCGTTATGCGGGTCCAGGCCAACCCCCTCACGGGCAGCGTCCTGGTGCACTACAACGCCAAGGGCGAGTTGCACGCCATCGCCGAGAGCCTGGAGGCGCTTGTTGCCGAGCACCTCGTGGAAAGCGGGGTCCCGAGCGGGGTAAACGGCGCGGGAGCGCGCGGTGAAGCGCGGCCTTCCACGCAGGACGGCGTCATCCCAAGACCGGAGCCGTTCAAGGCGCTTCTCCGGCTGGGGAGCGGCGACCGTAAGAAGGAATCCCTCAAGCCCCCAGAGAAGCCCAGAAAAAAACCCAAACTCCATCTTTCGCAGTCCGAAGAGCAGAAAACGGAGCCGTGGTGCGTAATAGACGCGGACGCGGTGGTGAGCGGATTCAATTCGTCGTCCGTTCACGGACTGACAAGCGAATGCGCCTTGGAGCACCTCCGGAAATTCGGACCGAACCTCCTTCCCGAATCGCTGCCACGCTCCAGAGTGGGGATGTTCGTCGATCAGTTCATGTCCCTGCCGGTGGGGCTCCTTACGATCGCCGCCGGGTTCTCGGTGGCGACCGGCGGCTTGCTGGATGCCGTGGTCATCATGAGCGTCGTCACGATCAACGCCGTGATCGGCTACGCGACGGAAAGCGAGGCGGAGAAAACGATCGAATCCCTGAAGAACCTCGTGAAGCCCTACGCGCACCTCATCCGTGACGGGAAAACTATGGACGCTCCCGCCGAGGAAGTGGTCGTGGGCGATGTCCTGGTCCTGAAGCCGGGAACTTACGTGACCGCCGACAGCCGCCTCATCGAGGCAAACCACCTCACGGTGGATGAATCGGCCCTGACCGGAGAGAGCATGCCCGTCGTCAAGAGCGCCGCCGCCCTTGCGAATCCCAACACCCCCCTCGCGGACCGGGTGAACATGGTTTTTATGGGAACGCTCGTCACCGGCGGACAGGGGCTCGCGGTGGTCGTCGCCACGGGGAAATTCACCGAGATAGGGAAATTGCAGCTCCTGGTGGGCGAGGCTGTCACGCCCGAAACCCCCATGGAAAAGCAGCTCCGCACCATGGGGAACCAGCTCGTGTTTATAGGGTGCGCCGTCTGCGGCGTGGTCTTCATTATCGGCATGCTGAGGGGGATGGGATTCATCGAGGTCTTCAAGACGTCCATCTCCCTCGCCGTTGCCGCCGTGCCAGAAGGGCTTCCTACGGTCGCAACAACCACCCTGGCCCTCGGCGTGGGCGCGATGAAGCGGCATAAGGTGCTCATGCGGCGCCTTGACGCAGTGGAAACCCTCGGCGCGGTGCAGACGATCTGCTTCGACAAGACGGGCACCATCACCCTCAACCGGATGTCCGTCATTCGGCTCCATACGGGCATGCGCCGCATCGACGTCAACAACGGCGTTTTTATGGACGGCGAGGACCGGATCGACCCGGCATCCCGCACGGAATTGAAGCAGCTCATGCACACGGCCGTCCTTTGCAGCGAGGCGGACGTGGAAGCGGCGGCGGACGGCTGCACGGCCGTGCGGGGCACGCCGACCGAAACGGCGCTCATAGACATTGCGATCGTCTGCGGAATGGACGTCCTCTACATCCGCCGGAGCCACCCCCTCATAGCGACCAACCTCCGCTCCGAAAACCGCCTCTACATGAGCACCCGGCACGAGATACGGGGAAATTCGGGCGTTCTCACGGCCCTTAAGGGCAGTCCGCTCGACGTGCTCGCCATGTGCCGGACCTATCTCAAGGACGGGACGCCGCATCCGCTCACCGAGGAAGACCGGCGCGCCATCCAGAACGAGAACGAACACATGGCTGGCAAGGCGCTCCGGGTGCTCGGGCTCGCCTACGCTATCGACCACGATGACGACGACGTGATCGACATAGGCGAAGGGGCCAGAGAGGAGCCGCTGGAAGACGGACTGGTCTGGCTCGGACTCATCGGCATGGCGGACCCGGTCCGGGAAGGCGTGCAGGACCTCATCGGCGTGTTCCACAAGGCGGGCATCGACACCGTCATGATTACGGGCGACCAGAGCCCCACGGCCTTCGCCATCGGCAAGGCGCTCAACCTGAGCAAGGGGCAGCCGCTCGAGATCATGGACTCCACCCATTTGGCGAATCTCGAGCCCGACGTAATCCGCGCATTGGCGGAGAAGGTGCACGTATTCGCCCGCGTCAGCCCCTCCCACAAGCTCCAGATCGTGCAGGCCCTCCAGAAGGCCGGGAAAGTGGTCGCCATGACGGGCGACGGCGTCAACGACGGCCCCGCCCTCAAGGCCGCCGACATCGGCATCGCCATGGGGGGCGCGGGCACGGACATAGCGCGCGAGGTCGCCGACGTGGTGCTGGAGGACGACAACCTCGAAACCATGATCATGGCCGTCAGCCACGGGCGCACCATTTACCGGAACATCCGGAAGGCGGTGCACTTTTTCCTCGCGACCAACATGAGCGAGATCATGGTCACATTTGCTGCCATCGCCACGGGCCTAGGCTACCCTCTCAACACGATGCAGCTTCTCTGGATCAACCTCATATCCGACATTTTCCCCGGTCTCGCGCTCGCCATGGAGCCACCCGAGCCGGACGTGCTCGAGCAACCGCCCCGCGACCCGTCCGATCCCATTCTCAAGAACTCGGACCTTAAGCGGATGGCCTTTGAATCCACGGTGATAAGCGCCGGAAGCCTTGCCGTATACGGATACGGGCTCCTGCGCTACGGGCCGGGAATGCGCGCGGGAACGCTGGCCTTCCAGGGGCTCACCACCGCGCAACTGCTCCACGCCTACAGCTGCCGCTCGGAAACCATCGGCATGTTCGACAGAGAAAAACTCCAGCCGAACCCCTACCTAACGGCCGCACTGGGAGGATCGCTCCTGCTTCAGGCCACGTCCCTATTCATTCCGGGGTTGCGAAGCCTTCTCGGCACAGCCCCCATCGGACTCCTCGACGGCGCGGTGATTGGCGCCGGAGCGGCGCTTCCCCTCATCGTCAACGAGTTGACAAAAAATAGAAGCGGGAGAGAAAAACAATGAAACAGGATTTCATGTTCACATCCGAATCCGTGACGGAAGGGCATCCCGACAAGCTCTGCGACCAGATCAGCGACGCCATCGTGGACCACTTCCTCGAGCAGGACCCTTGTTCGAGAGTGATCGCCGAATGCGCCGTATCCATATCCGTCGTTTTTATCGCCGCCCGCTTCGGATCGGACGCCGTTGTGGACTTCCCGAACGTCGCCCGCACGGTCATCCAGCAGATAGGGTACAACGAGAGCGAATTCAACAACAAGACGTGCAGCATCCTCACCAGCCTGAAAGAAATGCCACCCGACGAGTACTACTGCTTCAAGGAGCAGGAACTGAGCGACAAGGAGATCGAAGCGATTCCCGTCCGGAACCAGGTGACGGTCTTCGGCTTCGCGTGCAGCCAGACTCCCGCCATGATGCCGCTTCCCATCTGGCTCGCCCACAAGCTGTCCCGGCAACTGGTCACGGTGCGCCGCAAAAAGATAATGCCGACCCTCACCCCGGACGGCAAAGTGCAGGTGGGCATTGAATACAGGAACCGCAAGCCGCACCGCATCCACAGCATAACGCTTGTGGCGAGCCAGAACAGGCCGCCGGAGCAGGGCCTCGACGCCTTCCACGACGCCATGCGCGACGCGGTGATCCGGCCTGTTTTTGAAGATGAGGGGGTGAAGCCGGACGATCGCACGAAGATTTTCGTCAACCCTTACGGGCAATTCTTTACGGGCGGCGGCCCATCGCTCCATTCCGGACTGACAGGAAGAAAAAACGCGATCGACACCTACGGGGAATATTCCAGGCACAGCGGAGCGGCCCTGAGCGGCAAGGACCCCCTGAGGATCGACAGGGTCGGGGCCTACGCGGCCCGCTACGCCGCAAAGAATGTGATCGCGGCGGGACTCGCGGAGGAATGCGAGGTGCAGCTAAGCTATTCCATAGGGCTCTCCCGCCCGGTGAGCATCCAGGTCGAAACCTACGGCACGGGCAAGGCGTCCGATGAGGAAATCGCGGCCAGACTTGAGCGCAACATGGATTTTCGCCTCGCGGGCATCCTCAGAAAATTCCGTCTGCGCAGCCTCCCGGCGGAGACAAAGGGCGGGTTCTTCCGCAAGCTCGCCGCCTACGGGCAGGTGGGAAGAACGGATATGGCGCTTCCATGGGAAGAAACCGACAAGGCCGAAGCGCTCGGACAAGGATGAGAATCGGAGAGCGAATACGAAGGAAGAGAAAACCAGCGAGAGGCGGATCGTAAGAGAAGCCTCCCCTTTGCGTTTCAGGGACTGCTGTTTGGAGGGATAAAGCCGGCCTGCCGGCATCGCAACAAAGCGATGCGCCCATTCCCGGGAGCCGCTCCTGCTTCGGAACGCATCCGAAATAGTGCGGGCGGCCCACCGCCTGCCAGTCTTGCGGCCGTCTTGCTTAGATGAGGACGGTCAGAAGCGCGAGAGGCGTTCCCTCGAAAGCTTTTTCCACAAAGAGGCCAAAGAGCGCCTTGCCCACCAGTTGGCCTGCCTTGGAGCACGCCGTCTTGACGTACTGGTCGCTCGTCACCACCCGGGAGACGTCGAAAAACCCCTTCTCGTGGAGAAGGTCCAGGATCTCGCGGGAGCTTACGGACTCAGAATCGTAGAGGACAACGACGCTTCCCGTCACCGTGCTTGCGGTGACTTCTCCGACGCCGCAGAGCGTTTTCAGCAGGTCATGAACCCGCTCCGCCGTGGACGCGCTCCCCTTGAGCGAGGGAATTCTGATCCGCAGTCTGCCTGGGATGTCATGAAGGTAATAGCTCACTGCACTTCTCCTCTTGCGTTGCGATCGCGACTTTTACGAACGTCCTGCACTCCGGATACGCGGAGCACCGAAACCTTATATGCTTGGCCTCTCGCTTGTAGAGGTGCATCATGCCGCCGCATTCCGGGCAAAGAGGCTTGCCCTTCATGGGGGTTCTCTGCGCCCCGTGAGTGAACTGCCGTTTGCACATAAGACAAAGATAGCGTTGCTTGCCCGCCTTGGATTTGCCGTATTTGTACAGAGCATCCGAACCGCAATCGGGGCATACGGCGTCAGCAAGCTCAGGCGCCTTTGGAAATGCCATAATAATGTTGCGCGAATGTGAGGCTATCGTTACATTAGCGTTACAATCTCTAACCGTCATATTATCCACCATAACCTTCCTGGATGACGAAAGACGGAGCCTTCGACCTCCTTTTCGATCATTGAACTCGTGAGGTGATTTGCATTGCCTAGACGCTAGGCTTAATTTGTGACGGAATAGTTATGAGTAAGTTACGATTAAAAGGAGGCGTCGCATGAGAATGCATGGGAGCGCCGGAGGCCGTCTGGACGGAATGCGGCGAAAATCGAACAATAGGGGAGCGCTGAAGGGAAAATGCAGGTCTTCAATATAGCCCACAGGGGAGCGCGGTCGGTCGCCCCGGAGAATACGCTGGCGGCGGCCAGGAAAGCGTTCGCCCTCGGCGCCGACATGTGGGAGCTGGATGCGGGGCTAACGGCGGATGGCGAAATCGTGGTCATCCACGATGACTCGCTCACTCGCACGTCCGATGCGTGCAAGACGACGCCCGGGCGCGCGCCGTGGCGCGTCCGCGACTTTACGCTGGCCGAGTTGCGCCGTCTCGATTTCGGGTCGTGGTTCGCCGAAAGCGACCCCTTCGGGCAGATCGCAGCAGGAGCCGTCACCGAGGAAGAGCTGATGGGGTATGCCAGGGCGCGCATCCCCACCCTTTCGGAGGCGCTCGCCCTCACGCGGGAGCTTGGCTGGAAGGTGAACGTGGAAATCAAAGACATGGGTGCGACGGGCGGCGGCGAAAACATCGCGCGGCGGGTCGCGACCCTCGCGGCCGGGATGGGCATGGAAGACCGCGTGCTGGTCTCATCCTTCCGGTTCGACTACCTGCGCCAGATCCGGGAAGCGGGAAGCGCCGTCGCGACAGCCGTCCTCGTCTCTTCTCCGGCCCCGGACCCCGCCGCAATCGTCGCGGAGCTTGGCGCCTCGGCCTACAACCCCTGCCTTTCCGCCATTACGCTCCGCGACGTCGCGCCGCTTCGGGAGAAAGGCATCGACGTAAACGTCTGGACCGTAAATGATGAAGAAACGATGACCATGCTCATTGAAGCCGAGGTCAGCGGGATTTTCACCGACTTTCCACAGCGGCTCGCCCGCATCCTGCGGAAAACCGCACCCGCCCAGTAGGGTGCGCCGCGCTTCCCCTGCGTTTCCGTCGAAAAATGTTCCGTAAAATTTTTAAAGACGTTACAATTGCCCCCCGGAAGGAGCAAGGTGAGGCATGCGGAGCGAAAGATATTTCTATTTTGACTTGCGCTGGCGGCGAATTCCATTCGTCTTCCCATTCGCCATTATTCTTGCCGCGCTTCTGTTACAGGCGGGACCGTCGCTCGGAGAGGAGGACGGGCCGCGGCGCATCCCCTTCCGCCCCGGCGAAACGCTTTCCTACGAAGTCCGTTGGGAATTCATCCCGGCGGCAAGGACCGTGCTGAAGATTCTCCCCATGGAGACCATCGGCGGAGAGCCAGCCTGGCATTTTTCCATGACGGTCGAAACGCTGCCGTTCGCCGACGCGTTTTACAAGGTCCGCGACCGGATAGACGCCTATGCGAGCGCCGACATGGCGCATTCGCTCCTTTTCCGGCAAAAGCAGAGGGAAGGCGGGTACAAAAAGGAAATCGAGACGGTCTTCGACTGGAGCAAACCGGAAGTCCGCTACTCGAACTTCGGCAAACCGCGCTCTCCACTCCCGTTGCCGCCCGGGGCCTTCGACCCTCTCTCGGTCTTCTATTCGTTCCGGCTGCACGAACTCAAGGAGAACGGCGAAATCCGGTCCTATGTCACCGACGGGAAAAAATGTAAAATGGGCGTTGCGCGCATCCTGTCCAAGGAGCGGATCAAGACTCCGGCGGGAGAGTTCGACGCATGGTTGGCGGAGCCGGATTTGAAGGATATCGGCGGGGTCTTCAAGAAAAGCGACGACGCGAAGCTCCGGATATGGGTTACGGCAGACGGACGGAGCATCCCCGTCCGGATAGAGAGCAAAGTCGTAGTGGGCCGCTTCGTGGCAGAGCTGACCTCCATGGACGTCCCATGAAGCTCCCGGGCGCGCGATTCACTTTTTGGCCTTAAGACACTGCGGTTGGTTCCAGGGGAAGGCGTCGGGTTGTCTGTGCGGACTTTGATTTTGACGGAAAAGCCATCGGTGGCGAAAGATTTCGCGAAAGCGCTCGGGATAGGAGGCCGGGGAGACGGCTTCATTGAGGGAAGCGGCTTCATCATCACGTGGGCGGTGGGTCACCTCATGGAGCTAGCGGAGCCCGAGGATTACGACGCAAAATGGAAACGGTGGAGCCTCGATTCCCTGCCAATTCTGCCCGACCGCCTGAAATACAATCCCATCCAGAACGTCCGGAAGCAGCTAGAAGTCGTGCGCAGACAGGTGAGCAGGGAAGACGTCGAGAAGATCGTCATAGCGACGGACGCGGGGCGCGAGGGGGAAGTGATCGCCCGAACGATCCTCGCGGAAACGAAGGCGCCGGAAGAACGCATGTACCGTTTCTGGACTTCGCAGGCGCTGACGCCGCAGGTGGTGCTCGGGGCGCTCGACGCCGTCAAGCCCGCATCCGAGTACGACCGCCTGTGGCGCGCCGGACACGCACGGCAGGTGGCGGACTGGCTCGTCGGCATGAACCTGTCGCGGGCGGCCACCCTCCGCATGGGAAGGGCGCGGGGGGTTTTCTCGGTCGGACGGGTCCAGACGGCGGTGCTGGCGCTGCTCGTGGACCGCAGGAGGGAGCGGGAGGATTTCAAGCCCGAGCCCTACTGGATGCTCCGCGCGCGGTTTTCCAACGATAAGGGAACGTGGTGGGGAATATGGTTTAAGAAAGCAATCAACCGTTTCACCGCAAAGGAGGAGGCCGACCGGGTCGCGGCTCTCGTCGAGGGCGTCGAGGGTAAGGTGGCCTCGGTCAAGCGAAGCAAGCAGAAGCAGCCCCCTCCCCCGCTCTATTCGCTCACCGACCTGCAACGCGAGGCAAACGTCAAATACTCCCTCTCGGCGACCGAAACCCTCGACACTGCCCAGCGGCTCTATGAAGCCCTCAAGTGCCTCTCCTACCCACGCACGGACTCGAAGGTGCTCGGCTCGGAGAACGTCGACCTTGCGAAGCGCCTGGTCGCGAAGCTCTCCGGGGTCTACGCGGAGACTTTCGCGGGCGTTCTGCCGGCGCGCATCAGCGCATCGAACAAGAGGGTCTTCAACGACGCGAAACTGACGGACCATCACGCCCTGATCCCCCTCGCGCCACTGCCACAGAGCGCGGGCGAAAGGGAAAAAAAGATCTACGATCTCGTCCTCAAGCGCTTCGCGGCCGTCTTCCATCCGGATTACGAATACGAGGCCACGGAAATCGTCACGGACGCCGAGAAAGAAACTTTCCGCACGAGGGGAAGCCGCCCTCTCGCACCCGGCTGGAAAGCCGTTTACGGGATGAAGGAAGCCTCCGCGTCCGGAAGCCCCAATGAGGACGAACCCGAGGAGGAGAACCTCCCGCTCGTCGAAAAGGGCGACCCCGCGAAGGTCGAGGAGACGAAAACGGTGGAGAAGATGACCGAGCCTCCACCCCAATACACGGAGGCGCTTCTCCTCAAGGACATGACCAATCCCTCCCAGCGCGTCTCGGAGGAGGAGCTGCAAAAGATATTCAAGGGCAATGTGGGACTCGGCACACAGGCCACGCGGGCGCAGATCATCGAGACGATCCTCAAGCGAGGGTACGTGCTGCGGGAGAAAAAGCACCTGATCGCATCCGACAAGGGATGCTTCCTCATCGACAGCCTGAGGCGGTTCGATAAGACAAGGGTCGTCGCCGCTCCCGACGAGACGGCCCGGTGGGAAATGGAGCTTGAAAAGGTCGCCATGGGCGAAGGCAATCCGGAAGCCTTCATGGCGAATATACGCAAATTCGTACAGGACAGCGTGGAGGAGTTCAAAATGGGTGAATTGGACGGGCCGGAGACGCAGCCCAAGACCCTGGGGAAATGCCCGGCATGCGGGGGAGAGATCATAGAGGGCAAGCGGGGCTTCGGATGCTCCAACTGGCGCGAAGAGCTTGGCGGCTGCAAGTTCGTGATCTGGAAGGAAATTGCGGGGCGAAAGCTCACGCAGAAGATGCTGCGGACCCTTCTGGCAGGAGAGGCGACCGACCCCACGGCCTTCAAATCGAAGGAGGGGCGGGAGTTTTCGGCATCGCTCAAGTTGGAGGAAGACAAGGAAGAGGGCAAGTGGGTCACGAAATTTGTCTTCGGAGAGCCAGGCGCCGCGAACTCCGGGACGGCGGGCAAGGAAGGGGGCGGAGACGCTCCTGACGCGCTCGGCCCCTGCCCCCTCTGCGACGGCAGCGTGGTGGAAGGCCCCAAGGGGTATGGGTGCAACAAATGGCGCGACAGGGACGGGGGATGCAAGTTCGTGATCTGGAAGACGATAGCGGGCAAGGAAATAACCCGCGAAATCGCTGAGGAAATCCTCGAAAAGGGAATGACGGAAGTTCTGAGCGGCTTCGTGTCGCGGAAAGGCAAGGAATTTTCCGCGCGTCTCAGGTTCGATGAGGACGAATCGCGCGTCGTCTTTGTATTCTGATTTGTTTTTTAAGGCGTCCCACATACTCGGGAGGTTCACTGGAATATGCATCTTCAATCGAAATGCGGACGGTCTGTTCTATATGGGCTCTTATGCGCGCACCTCTGCTGCCTGCTGGTCATGACGCAGGGATGCGCCTCGATGACGAAGGGGGACAGGGCAAACGAAGGACTCGCGGCGGCGGCCGGGCAATTCAACAACGCCCTGCGCTGGAACGACGCGCAGGGAGCAGCCGCATGGATTCCCCAGGCGCTCCGGGGCGACTACTGGACGCAGATGGACGCCATGCAGAAAAAGATCCGCCTGATGGAATATGAGATCAGGGACATCGTGAACGACGAGGCGACCGGGTCGGGAACCGTCATCGTGCATTGCAAGTATTACAAGATGGACAACCCCACGGTGAAGGACGTAATGCTGCGCCAGACATGGCTGTTCGACGAAAAGGCCAAGAGTTGGAAAGTCGTGAAAACGGACGTCGAGACGCTCCTCACGGACAAATAGAGGCGCCTCTCGCGGAAGGAGCCGCTTCGGCGGGCGGGAGGAGATGCTGCATTAACCTTTGCAACTGCTCTCAAAGTATTGTATGCCTTGACGGACCCTACTTTCACCCTTGCATCGAGGAGGACGCCATAAGATGAGAGCGCGCGGGAATCTTTTTGCGGCATTGCGGCGCACGGCCTTCGCATTGGCATTCATGCTTCCGGCAGTCGCGGCCTTCGCCGGAGAGCAGCCGAAAGTCTACACCCTGGACCAGCTCATCGCGGTCGCGATCGAGCGCAGCCCGGAGCTCCAGGCGGCGGGGCAACAGGTGGACTCGGCCCTGTACGACCTCGCCCAGGCGAATGCGGGCAAGTGGGCGCAATTCGATGCGACGGTGGTCGCGGCCCCGGTTCCCGACGCGGACCGCCCGACCGTAACGGTCAGCGCAACTCCCAACGCCGACGGGACTCTCAGGGGCGTAATCGATGAAAACAGCGGCCAGGAGAGCCTCGGCCCCTTTGGACGGCTCGATTTCACCCTCTCGCAGCCAATCTTCACCTTCGGCAAGATTTCCTACCGCCAGGAAGCCGCGCGGCACGGCGTCGCCGCGAAACAGGCGGCCCTCGACCAGAAGCGGGGAGAATTGATCGAAAAGGTGAAAACGCTGTACTACGGCATGCTCGTGGCCCAGCAGGGGGAAAACGCCGCAAACGACGTCAACAGCTTCGTCGAGGACACCCGAAAGAAGATTAACACCCTGATGGAGCTGAAAGCCCAGAACGTCGACCCGAACGACGTCCACAGGCTGGAGACGTACGCGGCGGGAGTCGAAAGTTTCAAGACCAAGGCGTCTTCGGGCGCCCGGATGGCCCGCATGGCGCTCCAGAGGACGGTGGGGCTCCCGCCGGGCGAAGACTTCAAGCTCGACCGTGGCGAACTCCCTAAAGACGCCGAGACGCTCCCGAGCAGTCAGGAATTCATCGATAAGGCGTTGCATTCCAGGCCGGAGCTCGAGCAGTTGAAGGAAGGGCTGGAAGCCAAGCGGAATTTAGTGGAGGCCGCCAAGGCGGACCTCTACCCTTCCATTTTTCTGGCGTTGATCGGGTCCTTCGCCTACGCGCCCGGCCGAGACTCCTTTGACAACGATTATATCACGGATGACTACAACCACAGCACCTTCGGGGCGTTCGTGGGCGCGAAGTGGCACTTTGATTTCGGCATCGAACAGGCGAGGGTCAAGAAAGCGCGGGCGGAATACCTGGAGCTCAAACATACGAAGCAGTACGCAGAGCAAAACATTCCACTCGAAGTCATGAAGTGCTACGAGGACGCCGTCGAGGCCCAGGGTTCTTACCAGGCGTATGCAAAAGGGGCGAAGGAGGGGCGCAGGTGGCTGGTGTCGGCCTTCTCGAACTTCGACTTGGGCGTTGGTCCGGCCAGGGACATCTTTGAAGCGCTCGATCAATACGGCAAGAACCAGGGAGAATATCTCCGCGCGCTATACAATTACCACGTGGCGATGGCGAAACTGAGCAGGGCGGCGGGCGAATACAGAAAAGCGGGCCCACCCCGAAGCTCCGAGGAGTCCTTCCCGAAGAGCGTTGACAGCGAGGCCCCCGCCAGGGAGATTCCCTGACGCGCTGAGTCCATATACGAAAGCGTAATTTTCAATCCTTAACGAGTGTAATTAAGCAGGAGTCGAATGATGACGGTTCGAGGTTTCATGCTCGCCGCCGCCGTTTGCGCATTGTCTCTCGCGGCGTGCGGCGCGGCGCGGGCCCAGGAGGACAGCGGGGCCGTTGCGGAAGTGAAAAGCGTGCTGGGAGCGGCAATGGACATCCAGACCCGCCCTGACCTCCAGGGGGACAGTTTCACCGAAGAGCGGGCAAAACTGGTCCGCAAGCTCATCGGGGACAACTTCCTCGCCGGGGAAATGGCGGAGGAATCCGCTGGAGACTACTGGGGCAAGGCGTCGCAGAAGCAAAAGACTGAATTCCAGGAGCTTTTCACGAAGCTCTTCCAGGATTCCTACACCCGCATGGTGCTGAACCACCTCAAGAGAGAGTCGGTAGAACACACGGGGGAAGCGCCGGAGAGGGAAGGCGTCATGGTGAAGACCGTCATCATGCGCGCCAACGAGCACATTCCCGTGGACTATTACGTCATGAAAAAGGGGAGCCGCTGGCTGATCGCCGACGTCGTGATCGACGGCGTGAGCATCGTCGAAAATTACCGCAATTCGTTTGGCCGCGTCATCCAGCAGGAGACCTTCGAGGGGCTCCTCAAAAGGATGCGAACTCAGAGCCAGACGATTTCCTAGGGGGCGTCCCGCAGTGATGCGATTTTCGTTCAGCACGAACGCCTTCACCCGGTTTTCGGTTTTCGAGGCGGTCGAAAAGATTGCCGCGGCAGGATACGACGGGGTGGAACTGCTCGCGGACGCCCCGCATCTCTATGCGGATTGGATCACGGAAGCCGATATAGAGCAACTCCGGGAGGTCCTCGACCGGACGGGCGTCCGCGTCGCCAACATAAACGCCAA
Source organism: uncultured Syntrophobacteraceae bacterium (assembly GCA_937958025.1). Classification (GTDB taxonomy): domain Bacteria; phylum Desulfobacterota; class Syntrophobacteria; order Syntrophobacterales; family Syntrophobacteraceae; genus CALFXO01. Next base: position 7,685 of record CALFXO010000059.1, on the reverse strand, counting down.
CACGGCGTCGGGCTATTACGGAAGGGCGCTCTGGGAGCCTGTTTTCGAGCCCTCGCTCGCCAATCCCGAAAAGTCCGAACGGGAATGGCGCATCGCCTACACCAGGAAATGCATCGACATGGCGCAGGCGCTCGGCTCCCCCAACGTGAGCGTCACATCGGGACGGATGGTCCCCGGCGTGAGCCCGGAAGAGTCCCGGAAGCTGCTCAGGGAGTCGCTCGCGGAGGTCCTCGACTACGCAGGGGAAAAGGGCGTCCGGGTCGGGATGGAGTACGAGCCGGGGCTCCTCGTCGAATGCGGAGCGGAGCTCCGGGAGCTGATCGACGCCGTGGGCTCGCCCGTCTTCGGCGCAAACATCGACATGGGCCACAGCAACGTGCTCGGCGAGAAGCCGGAGGAGATCGTCCCGCTTCTTGCACCCGCGATCTTCCACACGCACATAGAAGACATCCGGGGCAGGAAGCACTATCACCTCATTCCGGGAGAGGGCGACGTCGACTTCGGGACGATATTCAAGGAGCTTGCGCGGAGCGGATACGATGGGTTCCTCACCGTCGAGCTCTACACCTGCCCCGACCGGCCCGAAGAGGCCGCCGATCTGGCCATACGGCATTTAAAGCCTATTTTGCAGCAATTCGGGAGGATACAGGAAAAATGAAATACGCGTTCAGCACCAACGCCTTCCGCCGCTACACGCTGGCAGACTCCATACGGGCGCTCGCGGAAATCGGATATGAGGGCGTCGAGATCATGGCGGACGCCCCCCACGCCTTCCCGGCTGCGCTCACCGAAGCCGACATAGAAGCCATCCGGGAAACGCTCCGGAGCAACGGCGTCGCGATATCAAACGTCAACGCCTTCATGCATCACGCGGACGGCGACACCTACCATCCCACCTGGATCGAGAACGATCCGGCCTTGCGCGCGAAGCGCGTCGATTACACGCTGCGCTGCATCGACCTTGCCGCCGCCCTGGGGGCGAAGACCATCTCCACCGAGCCCGGCGGCCCGCTCGAAGGCGGCATGACGGCGGAGGAAGGGTTCCGCATCTACCGGGAGGGGCTCGCAGCGGTCGAGGAGCGCGCGCGGGAGAAGGGCATCCGCATCCTGATAGAGCCGGAGCCGGACCTTCTCATAGAGAACAGCGCGCAGTTTCTGCGCATGCACCGGGAGCTCGACCCCGCGGTCTTCGGGCTCAATTTCGACATAGGCCATTTTTATTGCGTGGGCGAAGACCCGAAGGCGCTCGTCAAGGAACTTCAAGGCTGCACGTCCCACTATCACCTCGAAGACATAGCCTCGACGCGGAAACACCACCACCTCATGCTGGGGGAAGGGGCCATAGACATCCCCGGCGTGCTGCAAAGCATTTCGGATGCGGGCTACGACGGCTTTGTGACCGTGGAGCTCTACACCTACGAAGATCAGCCCATCGAGGCGGCGAGGCAGGCTTTCGCCTACCTGAAAAGCCTGGACCTGTAGGCGGCCCCATATGAATGCTTCGCCCGGCGCCGCCCCCCTCATCGAGGCGAAGGGGCTCACGCGGACCTACCGCATGGGGGCCTCCAACGTCGTCGGAGTTTCGGGGATAGACCTCGTCGTCGCCTCCGGCGAACTGGCGACGCTCAAAGGGGCGAGCGGTTCGGGAAAAAGCACCCTCCTCGCCCTCCTCGCCGGACTCGACCAGCCGACGAGCGGCTCCCTTACGGTGGCGGGAAACGACCTCCAGAAGGCGACAGAAGCCGAACTCACGCGCTACCGCCGCGACGTGACGGGGATCGTTTTCCAGTCCTTCAACCTTCTCCCCACCCTGACAGTGCTCGAAAACGTCTGCCTCCCGGCGCTTCTGGCGGGCAAGCCCTATGAAGAAACCCGGAGCAAGGCGTCCGGCGTCGTCGAATGGCTGGGGCTCCGGGAGCGCCGCGACCACCTGCCTTCGCAGCTCTCAGGGGGCGAGATGCAGCGGACGGCCATAGCGCGGGCGCTCATCAACGATCCGCGGCTCCTCCTCGCCGACGAGCCCACCGGAAACCTCGACAGCCGAAACGGCGCCATCGTGATAGAACTCCTCGCGGAGCTGAACCGCGCGTCGGGGCGAACGGTCGTCATCGCGACGCACGGCGACATGGCGGACGCCTACGCCACCATGCAGATCACGCTGAAAGACGGCGCCATCCACAAGATCCTCCGCAAATAGACGCATGTCAGGAAGATGAGACAGTTCACCCTATTCTTACGCCTCTTCAACTGGTTCACCGTGCGCATGCTGAAGCGCCATCGCTGGCGCGTGCTGACGGTGCTGCTCGGCATTAGCCTCGGGGCGGCGGTCTTCACCAGCGTGCGTCTCTCGATCGGCGCATCGCTCGACGCCTTCACCCGGAGCATGGACCTCATCGCCGGGAAGGCCGACTGGACCGTGACGCACCATGGAGGCCGGGTCCCGGAAGAGTTCGTGGCCCCACTCCTACGCGCCCCTGGCGTCGCGGCCGCGTCCCCCATTCTCACGGCGTACGTGCACCCGGCGGAAGATCGCGGGAGCGAAAGCGGCATGGAAGCGCCGCCATTCCTCCTCGTCGGGATCGATCCCATCCTCGACCGCGCCGTCAGGAGCTGGGGCGTCGAGGGCGGCGGGCCGGGGCGCATCTCCGGCGGGACGGACCTTATCACCGATCCTGGCGCCATCCTCATAGGAAAGCCTCTCGCGGAGTTGCTGAGGCTCAAGACGAACGACCGGCTGCCGCTCGAGCGCCTCCGGAGCGCCCAGAAGTTTCGGGTCGCCGGGGAGCTGACCACCGAAGGACTCGGACTCGCGGAAGGCGGAAAGATAGCCGTCGCGGACATCGCCACGCTCCAGGAATTCACCGGGCTCATCGGCGTCGTGGATCGCATCGACATCCTGCTCAAGCCCACGGCGACAAAGCAGGACGTGGAGCGGATAAGAAGCCTCCTGCCGCCCGGAGTCGTCCTCGAGCGCCCCTCGGAGGCCAGGGAGAGCGGAAAGATGATGATCCGCTCCTACCGCCTTAACCTGTCGGTGCTGAGCTTCGTTTCGCTCTTCGTAGGCATGTTTCTCGTCTACAGCCTCATCGCGCTGAACGCGCGCGCGCGAAGGCGGGAGCTTGCCATCCTCCGCTCTATCGGGGCGACGCCTCGGATGATCTTCCTGCTTTTCCTGACGGAGGGGGGGCTTTTCGGGGTTTTCGGCTGGCTCGCGGCGCTCCCGATCAGCACATTCATGGTGCGGCGGCTTCTTTCGGGCATCAGCGGCGCCATTTCGCATCTTTTCGTCCGAGTTTCCATCGACCGGCTCAACCTCGATCCCTGGGAGATCGCCCTCTCACTTGCCGCCACCACCGGGATTTCGGCCCTCGCCGCATACCAACCGGCGCGCGAGGCGATGCGGGCGTCGCCACGGGAAGCCATCGACGCCGAGGGCGGCGACGGAGCGGAAAGGACGTCCCCCCGGCGGCTCGCGGCGCTCGGCGCGCTCCTCATCGCGAGCGTCTGGCCCATATCGCGGGCGCCATCCCCTCCGGAGCTGCCGCTTCCGGGCTACATCGCGACGTTTCTTCTCTTCTCCGGCTTTTCGCTCCTCTCCCCCTGGTGCCTGCAATTCGTGGGAACGCGCGTCCCGCCGCTCCTCCGGCGCATCCAGGGGGAGCCCGCCTATTTGGCGGGACGCTACGTGCGCGACGCCGGAACGCGGACCGCCATTTCGGTCGGGGCGCTCATCACGGCGATGGCCCTTTTCACGGCGCTCGCCACCATGGTGCACAGCTTCCGCAAGACGGTCGACAACTGGGCGAACGAGTCCATCAGCGGCGACCTTTTCATCCGGCACCAGATGTCGGAAACGAACCAATACCGCGACCCGCTCCCGGAGGAGGTGGTGCGGAAGCTCATCGAAATCAGGGGGCGGGGTGGGGTGGACATCCTGCCGTACCGTCGCATCCCGCTCCGCTTCGGCGGGCATCCCTACCACTACGAAGCACTCGACATGGACGTCTTCCGGCGACGCTCCCGCTTCCTCTTCGTGCGGGGAGACGCCGCGCGGGCGCTGGAGAAGCTCGCGCGGGGCGAAGGGGTCCTGGCGTCGGAAGTATTCGCGAGCAAGACGGGGCTCGGGGTGGGCGACCGCTACCGGGCCGTGGTGGAGGGCGTAGCCATCGACCTGCCCATCGTCGGGATCGCGCGGGACTACCGCACGCAGGGCGGCGTCGTCTGGCATTCCCTCCGGGCGCTCGAAGCGCTGACCGGCAAAAGGGAGTGGACGGGCGCGCGGATGTTCCTCTCCGGCTCGACGGAGCAGGAAAGAAGCGCCGCGACCGAGAACCTGCGGAGCGAGCTCATACGCGACTGCGCGGAGCGCTATCCCGTCGCGGTCACCACGGGCAAGGACCTGCGCGGGGAGATCATGCGGATATTCGATGAAACATTCGCCGTCACCACGGTGCTCCTCCTCATCGCGCTCCTCGTCGCCGCGCTCGGCATCACGACGACGCTCACGCTCCTCGTCATCGAACGCAAGCGCCAACTGAACACGCTCGCCGCCATCGGCGCGGGCAGGAATCAGCTCCGGTCGATGATCCTCTGGGAATCGCTCCTGATGGTCGGGGTCGGGGAGGCGGTGGGGCTCGCCTGCGGGTTCGCGCTTTCCTACATCCTCATATTCGTCATCAACCGCCAGTCTTTCGGCTGGACCTTCATATACAGCACAGACTGGTCGTCCGTCCTCATGTCGCTTCCACTCATACTGCTGACGGCGCTCGTGGCGGCTATTCCTGCGATACGGCTGGTTCTCGGCTATTCTCCGGCCATGGCGCTTAAGGAGTGAATAATATGATGATGTTGGGATGCATGGGGAGGACGGCGATCCTGATGCTGGCGCTGTTCGTGATGGGATGGTGGCTCGGAGAACCCGCGGTTTCAAGAGCGGAAGATCCGGACTATCCCCGGATCACCGGTCCCTGCAACTGCCACTTCCCGAAGGACCACGGCCCGCATCCGGACTACAAGACGGAATGGTGGTACTACACGGGGAACCTGAAATCGGTCGATGGCAGGCGCTTCGGGTTCCAGCTCACGTTCTTCCGGAGCCGCGTCCTCCCTCCCGGCGCCGAAGCTTCCTGGCCTGACCCGAAATCCGCCTGGCGCGCGCCGCAAGTCATCCTCGCCCACGCGGCGCTCACCGACATCGACGGCAAACGGTTCCTGCACGCCGAAGAGATGGCGCGCGCGGCGCTAGGCATGGCCGGGGCGTCGATTGAGCCGGCGACGGGAGCGGTGGATATATTCGTCAAGGACTGGCGCGTGCGAATCACCCCGGAAACGCATGAGCTCCGCGCGGCCGCCGACGACTTCGGCCTCGATCTCGACGCCCTGCCCGAAAGGCCCCCGGTCCTTCACGGCGACGCGGGCTACAGCTTGAAAGGCTCCACTCCCGAGCGGTCGAGCTGCTACTATTCTTTCACGCGCCTCAAGACCACCGGCGACATAATCCTCAACGGCGAGGCGCTACCCGTGACGGGCGAATCCTGGATGGACCACGAATTCAGCTCGGCGCCGCTCGAACCCGGCATCGCCGGATGGAACTGGTGGAGCATCCAGCTCGCGAACGGCTCCGACCTCATGATCTACCTGCTGCGGAAAAGCGACGGGACATTCCATCCGGCGTCCGGCGGAACGCTCGTGGACGCCAGAGGAAAGGCGGTCCATCTCGGGGCGGACGATGTCCGCGCGGAGGCGACGGGCTCGTGGAAAAGCCCGCATTCGGGAGCGGTCTACCCGGAACGTTGGAAGATTTTCATTCATCCGAAGGCGGGCGACAAGGAACTGTCTCTCACAGTCGCCCCCAACCTGCAGGACCAGGAAATGCGAACGCCCGGCACGACAGGCGTAACCTACTGGGAGGGAAGCATCTCCGTCGAAGGCTCCATGAACGACGCTCCCGTCAAGGGCGTCGGATACATGGAGCTAACCGGATACGAAAAGGCATTCGACGCGCCGATGTAGCGCCAGAGCTACGGAAGAGCTGGCCCGGCGCTTCAGGAAGCATCAGGGGGCGTTCAGCGTCCTCCTGAGCCGCCCCGCAACCACCAGATTGGGGTGCACGGCCAGATAGATCAGCGCGGCAAACGGCAGTACTGGCAGGAAGAGACTTCCGAGGGCGCAGAGGATCATCACCGTGGAACGGGTCCCCTTGCTCGCGAGGGTGGGCTTTCCCATGTCGAGCCCGAGGCTCTCCGCGCGGGCGCTCGAATAGCTGACGAGATTCCCCCCGGTGACGGCAAGAAACGCGAGGATGAGCAACAAAGCGGGCGGGAGACCAACGGAAGGCTCCCGCAGCAGGTAAACCGTCATGCCGATCATCATCGCCCCGTCGGCGTAGCGGTCGAGCACGGAATCCCAAAAGGCCCCTCCCCTGCTCTGCTTCCCCGTGATCCGAGCAAACTGCCCGTCCACGCCGTCGAGCACCTGGGCGCACGCGGCGATGCACCCGGCGACGAACCCCCACGTGAGCGCGAAGCAGGCGCCGCCGAGCACCCCGAGCCCCGCCGAGAAAAGCGTAATCATCCAAGGCTCGAGCCACTCCAGCCCAAGCAACCGGGGCATCACCCGCGCCGACAGGTGGAGCTTGATCCACCGCAGCACAAAACGGTCCGTGGGCTTGGTTTTCCAGGATTCAGAATCCATCTGCATCATCGCTCCTTTCCGAGGGCCATTGGCTTCACTCTTTCGGAAGCTGCGATATAAAAGCGTGGTATGGCCGAAAGGCCGGGCATTTTAAGTGCACTTTGCCAATATCCAGTTTACACGCGAGCTCCGGATTGTGGATGTTATGGATATACCTCGGGCGCGCCTTGCTGTCCCTGGAAGCTTTTTCGATGTATTCCTTGGGGCTCGCAATAGCCTCTGGATTCAAAGCATCGCTGATTCTGATATCCTTGAACCTCTTTTTTAGAAGTTCGACGTCCGCCAGAAACCACGCCTCGATTTCCTGGACGGGTATGACGATGCATATGCAGTCACGCTGACGCTTCGGTATGTGACGGACCTTCGATTCCAGTTCTTCCTTCAGGCGTTTGAGGGAATTGGCGTCGCCGCTATCCAGATCGTGGCAGATAACAATGTGGGCAGTGTCTGACTCCATCCACCTCTCGACAATTGCCTTGCATTTCGTCTTCAGCTTGCCGCTGCCCTTCGCCGCGTACGGTTTGACGTGAAAAGCGACATTGGCAATGCGCTTCGCGAGCGCAACAAGCGTGTCAATGTCCGACTCGTCCTCTGCGATAATCCCCAGCTTAGGCATCTAAATCCGCCTCCAGTCCACCGGATGTAGCATACTCTCCAAGAGGACCGACGCCGGACAAGAATCTCCGCACATACTTGAGGCGCCTTCCGGTCAGGCGTTTGACTTGCGTTGCCCCGTCCTTCATCTGGAGATAAATGATCTCCTCCGGCGACAGCTGGTTCAGGATCTGCTCGGAATGGGTCGCGAAAAGGATTATTCGATCATCGGTATATTGCCTGAGCACCGAGAGCACCTTTTCAAGCAAGCCCCAGTGGATGGATGTTTCAGGCTCTTCTATGAGCATTACGGAGGCATCGTCATAAAACAAATTAAAAAGCAGGATCAGCACCCGCTTCGTGCCGTCGGAAAGTTGTTCAAAAAGCAACGGCGTTTT
>CALFXO010000058.1 GCA_937958025.1 uncultured Syntrophobacteraceae bacterium | reverse complement strand
CGGCCGCCGATTGCAAGCGGCCGTCGTTTCTGTTATAAAAAATCGCGTTTTTATATAAGGAAAATACGGGAAGGCTGTCTTGATCTCCCCGGAAAGAGAGAGCGATGGCAACTGCATTGGTCACTGGAGCCGCCGGGTTCATCGGCGGATGTCTCGCGTCCCTGCTGGTGGAGCAGGGATGGACGGTGCGTGCGCTGACCCGCCGGGAAATCGCCGGCGCCCCCCGGAGCGCCCTGGAAGAAGTGACGCAAGACGCTCTGGAATGGGTGGTCGGCGACGTCCGGAGCCTCGATCGCACGATGGAAATAATGGAAGGCTGCGACGCCGTCTTCCACGTCGCGGCGGATTACCGACTCTGGGCGCGGAACCCTGAAGAGATATACGAAAGCAACGTCGGCGGGACAGAGAACGTGCTGGAAGCGGCGTTGCGGCTTGGTGTGCGCCGCGTCGTCCACACGAGCAGCGTCGGGGCGCTCGGGTTGCACCCGGACGGCTTGCCGGCCGACGAGACCACCCCGGTGCGCATCGAGGACATGGTCGGCCATTACAAGCGGTCGAAATTTCTCGCCGAGCGGAAGGCGGAGAGCTATGCGGCGCGGGGGCTTCCCGTCGTCATCGTGAACCCGAGCACCCCCGTCGGACCCGGCGACCTCAAGCCCACGCCGACCGGAAAGATCATCGTCGATTTCCTCAACGGGAAGATGCCCGCCTACGTCGATACGGGGCTCAACCTCGTCCATGTGCGCGACGTGGCGTGGGGGCACCTGCTGGCTTTCGAGCGCGGGAAGATCGGCGAAAAATACATCCTGGGCAACCGGAACATGACGCTTTCCGAAATATTCCAGGCGCTCGAAGCCGTTTCGGGGGTTCCCGCTCCGCGCGTTCGGCTGCCGCACCTCCCCGTGCTCGCGCTGGCCTATATAAACGCCGCCATTTCGATGGTGACGGGACGGGAGCCCATGGTCCCGCTCGAAGGCGTCCGGATGGCCCACCGGCGCATGTTTTTCGACGCCTCGAAGGCCGTCCGGGAGCTGGGGCTTCCCCAGACGCCCGTCGAGGATGCCCTGGCCGAAGCCGTCACCTGGTATCGGAACAACGGTTATGCTTGAGGGGCGCCGGTGCGCCGCGAGGGCTTCCTTACAATTTGAACGGCCCCGCGCGAGCGGGGCGAGCGCCTTGGAGAGTTTCATCAAAATGCGTTTTCCTGTCAGCCTCTACGTTTCCATGACGTCCTACCTGCTGAGAAAAAGCCTCAGCGGGGCCGAGCGATTCCCGCTCGTTCTCATGCTGGAGCCCACCCACCGCTGCAACCTGAGCTGCGCCGGGTGCGGTCGCATCCGCGAGTACCACGACACCATCAACCAGGAGATGACGCTCGAGGAATGCCTGCGCGCCGTGGACGACGCGGGGACCCCCGTCGTGACCATCACGGGCGGCGAGCCCCTGCTCTATTCGCACATCCAGGAACTGGTGCGGTGCGTCCTCGCCAAGGGCAAGCACATCTATTTTTGCACGAACGCGATGCTCCTCGAGGAGTCGCTCCACCTCTTCCGCCCGACGGACCACTTCACATGGAACATCCACTTCGACGGAACGGAAGCCGTTCACGAACATATCATCGGAAGGCCGGGGGGCTTCCGGAGGGCGCTTGCGGCGGTCCGCGCGGCGAAGGAGCGGGGCTTCCGGGTGAGCACCAACACGACGGTCTTCCGGGAAAGCGACGTGGACGACCTGGAAAGGCTTTTCACGCAGCTCACGGCGGCGGGCGTCGACGGCATCCTCGTCGCGCCGGGGTTCAGCTACGAGGCGGCCCCGAAGGAGGTTTTCCTCACCCGGAAGGAGATCAACGAGAAATTCCAGCGCATCAGCTCCTGGGGAAAGCGATTCCCGATCATCAGCAACCCGCTGTACCTCGAGTTCGTGGCGGGCAAGCGCTCCCTAACATGCACACCCTGGGGCAATCCCACACGGAACCCGAGGGGCTGGAAATCCCCCTGCTACCTCCTCACCGACACGCACTATCCGACCTATTCCGAGTTCATGGAAAAGACGGACTGGGACTATTACGCCTCGGGGAAGGACCCGCGCTGCGCCCAGTGCATGGTGCACTGCGGCTATGAGCCGACGGTGGTGCGGACCCTGCGGGGAAAGGACCTCCTGCGGATGGTGCGGTGGAACCTCCATGCCTGAGATAGTCCGGCTTTTCATCGGGACGGTCGCCCTTCGCCCCTACGTTTTCGCCTTCCTGCTGGTCTATGCGGTCGCCGGGGCGAGCCATATGGGGTGGAGGCGCATGGCGGCCTTCATTCCCCTTGGATACGGGCTCGCGTGGCTCTCGGAATTCGCCTCGATCCACATAGGCTTCCCCTACGGCGACTATTATTACATCCAGGACACGATAGACCGGGAGCTGTGGGTTTTAGGCGTCCCCTTCATGGACTCCCTTTCCTACGTGTTTCTCGCCTATTGCAGCTACGCCACGGCGATCTTCATCCTGAGCCCGACGCACATCGGCTTCCGGGGCGCGTACGTCCTCGAAACGCGGGCCATCCGGCGCTCATGGAAGACGCTCGCGCTCGGCGCGTTTCTCTTCGTGCTCCTCGACATCGTCATCGACCCCGTGGCGCTCCAGGGCTATCGCTGGTTCCTCGGGCAGATCTACGGCTACAGGGTTGAGGGGATTTATTTCGGGATTCCCATGAGCAACTTCGGCGGGTGGCTGCTGGTCGGGCTGGTCCTCACGGGCGCGCTCCAGGCGCTCGACCGCCTCCCGGTGCTGGAGCCCGACGGCGACCGCTTCTTCACCGGCTTCCGGGGAACGGGCGCGCTAGGCCCCGTGCTCTACGTCTCCGTGCTCGTCTTCAACCTCACCGTGACCCTCCGGATAGGGGAAGACCTCATGGCCCTCACGGGGGCGCTCATACTTTTCTTCACCTTCCTGCCCGTTTTCTTCTTCGCGCTCTACAAGCAGGAGCATTTGAGCCCGCAGTTCGTGGAGAAGCATATGGCGGACTTTCCGCGATCGAAGGCGGGAGCGCTTCGCGAGACGCTCCATCGCCGCCTCGGTGACGGCGGCGGCCCAACGGGCGCGCCATGCTAGAAACGGGTGGAAGCCGGGGCGCCGAGGCCATCCGGCAGCAGGTTTCGCTGTGGAGCGAGGAGGGGGACGCCGCGTGCCTGGAGCGCCGGTTCATCCGGGGCATCCATTGCTATGAAAAGGCCCTGGAGCTTGCGCAAAACGAAGGGCTCCACGATCTCGAGGGGCGGCTCTGCCGCGACCTCGCCTACGTCTACCTCCACCATGGGGCCTACCCGAAGGCGCTCCGCCTGATCGAGCGGGGGCTTGCCCTCGAATCCGTCCCCCCTGAAGTCCGCATCGGGTTGATGCTCAACAGAATTTCGGCGCTCCTGGCGGGGAAGGAATACGTCCGGGGCCTTCACGAAACCGACGAGACGATAGCGCGCCTGTTGCGGGAATACCCCGTCATGGAGGAAGCCGCCGCCTCCACCGCGAACACCTACGATTCCCTTCGGCGGCTGCGCCGGGACGTGCAGCGCATCATCGACCTCCTCGGCTCGGGGGTGGACGGGGAGAGAATCCACGTGGACTTTCAGCTCACGCCGCCCCCGTGGGAAACGCCTTCCTAAGGGGCGGCCAGATTTCCCAGCGTTCCATCGATTCCGTCCGCCCTTCCTTGCAGGTTGCCCTCATTTCCTCGGCCCGCCCCGCTCCCGCATGGGACGCACCATCCTGTATTGAGATCGAGGATGCCGGATGCACCTCCGCATAAACGCGGATCACATGGGACAGGCTTGTATAGTTATCTATAATAGCTTGACTTATTGGGACAATTCAGGCTATTCCACTTGAGGGTGTTAATATTTTCGTTCAGGTGTTAATATTTTGATGCAGGCAAATTGAGACAGGATGCATCGGGCCGCCCTCTACAGGCGGAGGGTGGCGCATTATCAACACTCAATACGCGACTGAAGAAGGAGGACGGAATGATGAAAAGACTCATGGCGATGGCATCGATGCTTTTGTTCGGCGCAACGCTGGCGGCCCCGCCCATCCAGACCGCATGGGCGGATGAAACCGTGAAGGTGGGGGTCATCCTCCCGACCACGGGCGAGAAAGCGAAATTTGGCGAGATCGAAAAAAACTCGTTTGAAATGGCCCTCGAAGAAATCAACGCGGCGGGCGGCATCAACGGCAAGAAGCTCGAACTCGTATTCGAAGACGATACGGGACGGCCCGAGGTGGCCCGTTCGGCGGCGGAGAAGCTCATCACGAAGGACAAAGTGGTCATGCTGGGCGGCGGATACGGAAGCTCCGAGACCTTCGCCATCGCGGGAGTCGCGCAGCAGAGCCAGATTCCGTTCCTCATCAACACGGGCTCCGACGACAAGATCACCGAACAGGGATGGGAATACGTCTTCCGCCTGAACCCCACGGTGAGCGAATATCCGAATGCCCTCCAGACCTTTCTGACGGAAATCGTTCAACCCAAGACCGCGGCCATCCTTTACGAAAACACGAACTTCGGCTCCTCGGGGGCCAAGGAGTTCAAGCAGACCTGTGAAAAGCTGGGAATCAAGGTCGTCATGGAGGAAGGCTACGAGCACGGCGGCGTGGACTTCAAGCCGCTCCTTATCAAAGTGAAGCAGGCCAATCCTGACCTTGTCTATATGATTTCCTACCTGATGGACGCTTCGCTGCTCATGCGGCAGTCCATGGAGTTGCGGTTTGCCCCCAAGCTGTTCGTCGGCGGAGGGGCCGGCTTCACGCTTCCGGAATTTCCGAAAAACGCGGGCAAGGCGTCCGAAAAGGTTTTCTCGACAACTCTCTGGTACCAGACGCTCTCCTATCCTGGCGCCAAGGAATACTTCGACAATTTCGTGAAGAAGTACGGCAAGGACACGGAGTACCATGGAGCGGAAGCGTATGCGTCGGCTTTCGTCATCGCGGACGCGCTGAAGCGGGCCTCGGCCATGACTCCGGAAGCCATCCGCGCCTCTCTTGCGGCGACCGACCTGATGACGGTGTTCGGCCCCGTGAAATTCATTGCGTATGACAAGAAGACGAACCAGAATCGCCTTCCCACCTACCTCGTGCAGTGGATCGACGGCAATCTGGAGTTGGTGTGGCCCAAGAACGTGGCGTCCAAGCCCTACGTTTACCCGGTGGACTGGGCCTCCGAGTGGAAATAGCCAACAGCCGCAAGCCGTCGTAAAAAGTGGAAATGTTTTAAGATCCTCTTCCGGAAGCTCCACAAAATCATCGTCTCGCGGAATATCTTAAAGCATAGAGCAAACATGGCGAGACCGCGCGCCCCGCTCCAGCGGGGCCGTCCGGCCTCACTCCCGAAATAGCGCGCTTTCGCTGAAGAGGGCGTCCGAGTGCGATGAGGACGCCCCCTGCCGGGAGGCGGGAGAACGGATTCGCCGCACCTCTTTCACGGGAGCTTGAGGACAAGCGGGAAGGACCGCGACTTATGGAAGTATTCCTACAGACACTTGTTTCAGGCATTTTGATGGGCGGGATCTACGCATTGGTGGGTCTCGGAATGACGCTCATCATGGGCGTCATGGGCATCATCAACCTCGCCCACGGGCAGTTGATGATGGTGGCGATGTACATCACGTACGTGCTTTTCGACAGGTTCCATCTCGACCCCTACTTTTCGCTTTTCATAGCCATGCCCGCGCTTTTCCTTCTGGGTATGTTCATACAAAAGCGGCTGCTCAACCCGCTCATCAAGATAGACTCGATCCTTCCGGAAAACCAGGTGCTCATGACAGTGGGCATCGGCATGGTCTTGACGGAAATCGCCCGTTTCATATTCCACTCCGACTACAAGTCCGTCCGGACGGACTACACGTCGGCGTCGATCTACGTGGGGGGAGTCTCCATCAACGTCCCCATGCTCATCGCCTTCGGCATCGCCGTGCTCCTCACTGCCGCGCTCTTTTTCTTCCTCCTCAAGACGGACACGGGGCGGGCGGTCCGCGCAACGGCGCAGAACAAGGACGCCGCCCGCATCCTCGGGATCAACGCGGAGTGGATCACGGTCTTCACTTATGGCCTCGGGGCGGCGCTCGTGGCGGCGGCGGGGACGCTTCTCCTGCCGATTTACTACCTCTTCCCCGACGTGGGCGGGCCGTTCACGGTGAAGGCTTTCGTCATCACCATTCTGGGGGGCCTCGGCAGCACGGTCGGGGCGATAGTGGGAGGCGTGGTGTTAGGGGTGGCGGAGGCGCTCGGCGCCACGTACATTTCGATGGCCATCAAGGACGCCGTGGGCATGATAATTTTCCTTATGGTGCTCATCTTCCTGCCGGGCGGACTCAAGAGGCTGACAAAAGTGTAATACAGGAGCGTCAACATGACTTCTTTCAAATGGTCCGGGGAAAAGTGGGCGACGGCCATCCTCGCGGTCTTGTTCATTGGCTATCCCCTTTTCGTCACCTCGGATTATTACCGGCACATCTTCATACTGGCCCTCATGTGGGTGGTGATAGGCTCGTCCTGGAACCTGCTGGCGGGCTTCACCGGGCAGGTTTCCTTCGGGCACGCCATCTTTTTTGGAGTCGGAGCGTACACGGCGGGGCTTTGCACGACCAAGCTGGGAATATCCGCATGGTGGGGGATGCTCCTCGGGGGGCCTGTCGCGGCGCTCGTCGGATTCATTATCGGATGGATCTGCTTCCGGCTGCGGGGGCCCTACTTCGCCCTGGCGACCATTGCGGTGGGGGAAATTTTCCGGCTATTCGCGGTGGCCTGGAGGGATTTCACCGAAGGCATGCAGGGGATACTCATCATACAGACGTTCCGGAGCAAGGTCCCCTATTATTACCTGGCGCTTCTCCTCGCGGCCGCGTGCGTCCTGACCATCCGGCAAGTGATGCATTCGAAGTGGGGATATTATTTCGTCGCCATCCGCGAGGACCAGGACGCCGCCGAATCCATGGGCATCAGCGCCTTCCGGTTCAAGAGCGTCTCGCTCGTCGTCAGCTCCTTTTTCACGGGCCTCGCCGGAGCATTTTACATGAACTACATGGCCTTCATCGACCCCCAGGTGGTTTTCTCGCTGCACTTCATATCCGTCATGGCGATTCTCGTCGGGATCATCGGCGGCGTGGGGACGATATGGGGCCCCGCCGTCGGGGCGTTCATCATGGTGTGGGTGCAGGAGACGTTCCGCAGCTCGTTTTTCGGCCTTCTGCCCCAGTGGGTCAGCGAATCGCACGTGCTGGTTTTCGGATTACTCGTGATATTCGTCATCATGTTCATGGCGAACGGAGTGGTGGGGGACTGGCCGAAAATCCGGCGGCTGTTTTCCGGGAACAGGACGGCTCCCGCGAAGACCGCTTCCTGATAGCCAAAATGTCGAGGACGCATTATTATGGCATTTTTTGAAACGGACCATCTCACGAAGAATTTCGGCGGATTGACGGCGGTCAACAACCTCAGCTTCCGCATAAAGGAAGGGGAGATCGTCGGTCTGATCGGTCCGAACGGATCGGGAAAGACCACGGTCTTCAACCTCATAAACGGTTTTTACCCGATAACGTCGGGGAGCATCTCTTTCCGGGGGCAGAGGCTCAACGGGCTGCCCACCTGGAAAATCTGCAAACTGGGCATCGGGAGGACTTTCCAGGTCGTGAAGCCTCTTCGCAGAATGACGGTGCTCGAAAACGTCATGACCTCCGCCTTCAACCACGCGCGGACGGAAAGCGAAGCCCGCGACAAGGCGCTGGGGGTCCTGGAGTTCTGCGGGCTCATGAAGCGGAGCGACTACCAGGCGCGGGGGCTCTCCATCGGGGACCGCAAGAGGCTAGAGATAGCGCGGGCGCTCGCAACGGAGCCGAGCCTCCTGCTGCTCGACGAAACCATGGCGGGGCTGACCCCTCAGGAACAGGCGGACGGCGTCGAACTGATACGGAAGGTGAGCGCATCGGGCGTGACCATCGTCATCGTCGAGCACATCATGCGCGTCATCATGAGTCTTTGCAACCGCATCCTCTGCATCAGCTACGGGCAGGCGATCGCGGAAGGGCCGCCGGAGGAGGTCGCCAACCACCCCTCCGTCATCGAAGCGTACCTCGGAAAGGAGATCTAGCCATGCTGCGTCTGGAGAACGTCGACGTCTCCTACGGAGACGTTCAGGTGCTGTGGGACGTCTCCTTTCACGTCGATGCGAAGGAGTTCGTGGTCATGGTCGGCGCCAACGGCGCGGGCAAGTCCACCATCATGAAGACCATATCGAGCCTCATCCATCCTTCGGGCGGGGCCGTGTGGTTCGAGGACCAGCGCCTGGACCAGCTCCCGGCGCACAAGATCATCGAGCAGGGGGTGGCGCACGTGCCGGAGGGGCGACAGCTCTTCCCCGAGATGACCGTGCGGGAGAACCTGGAACTGGGCGCTCTCACCCCACACGCCAAGGCGAAGCGGAAGGAGTCCCTCGAGTGGGTGCTGGAGCTTTTCCCGAGGTTGCGTGAACGCCAGAAACAGCCCGCCGGCACGATGTCGGGCGGCGAGCAGCAGATGTGCGCCATTGCGCGCGGGCTCATGTCGCGCCCGAAGCTCATGCTTTTCGACGAGCCGTCGCTCGGGCTCGCGCCCATCCTCACGTGGGAGATTTTTCGCCTCGTGCAGGAAATCCACCGGGAGGGGATGACCCTCCTCATGGTCGAGCAAAACGTGAAGCAAACGCTCTCTCTTTGCGACAGGGCGTACGTCCTGGAAAACGGGCGCATCGTCATGGAGGGGAAGGGAAGCGAGATGCTGGAGGACGAGAAGGTCAAAAAGGCGTTCCTCGGCATTTAGCGAACACCAAGCGAGGCCGTCGAGGAATCAGAAAGAGAGCGAACGAGAAGGAGCAGGGAGCAAGCGCCGCCCGGCGCGCCGACGCGCCGTGGAGACGACGGGGCGGAGCAAACCGGACAAGGGAGCGGCGCGGCACGGCGCCGCGCCAGGGCGGGATAACAGAGAGGGGAACAAAGAATGCTGGTCAAGAACTGGATGAGCAAGAACGTTGTCACCATAGATGTAAACAGCTCCATGCAGGACGCCATCAACCTCATGAAGGAAAACGAAATCCGCATGCTGCCCGTCATGAAGAAGGGCCAGCTCGTTGGGATCATCACCGACGGAGACATCAAGAAGGCGTCCGCGTCCGACGCCACCACCCTGGACGTCCACGAGTTGCTGTACCTTCTGTCAAAGGTCAAAATCAGCAGCATCATGACGAAAAACCCCATCACAGTTCCCCCGGACTGCACGGTGGAAGAAGCCGCCGAGCTTTTCGTAAACCGGAGGATATCCACCCTTCCCGTAGTGGACGACAACGGCGCGGTCATAGGCGTCATCACCCAGGATGACCTCTTCAAGGTGCTCATCACCCTGACGGGCCTCAAGAAGCGCGGATTTCAGTTCGCCTTCCAGATCGAGGACAAGCCGGGGCGCACCCCCGAGCTCACCAACATCATCCGGGCCTACGGGGGGCGTCTCGTGAGCATTCTCACTTCCTATGAGGACGCTCCGGAAGGCTGGCGCAATATCTACATCCGCGCCTACGATATCGACCGCTCGAAGATTCCGCAGCTGATGGCGGACCTCAAGGCCAAGGGCCAGATGCTCTACATGGTGGACCACCGCGACAACAAGCGGGAAATATTCGTCTGATCCAGGAGCGGGCGGGGCCGTCCGTTTTCGCGACCCCGCCGCCCCAACTCCAATGTTGTTGACTTATCGTCACCCCGGCGACTCTATCATCCGGGTCCCACCCAAGCCCGGTTTCATGCCTCCCGTTCGATCCTTCTTGCAATCCGCCCCTAATCCTCATAATCTTGCGCACTGTTGTGATTGAAATCATAAAAAAACGACCGGAGAGCGTAACATGAAGATGGGAAAGAATTGGGTCCATGTTGTTGTCGCGTGCGAGCCCGAGACCGTCGATGACCTAGCGGCGCATATCGCCGAAGGGCTCCGCGTCGGCGTCGAGGTGGGCGAGCGAAGCGTTCAGTTTTATCTCGAAGAGGACGGTTGCACCGCCGACTGGGAACAGGAGTTGCAAGAGATTCTGGATGATTTCCGGACGCTGATGCACGTCGACGAACCCCTGAGCTTCACCTGCTCAAAATTCCTGGAAGAAGATTGGGCGGAGCGCTGGAAGGTCCACTTCAAGCCATTGCGCGTCGGGAAGCGGTTCATTGTGAGTCCCACGTGGGAGAAGGTCGATTCCAAACCGGGCGACAGGGTGATCCGGATCAACCCCGGTCGGGCGTTCGGCACCGGGCATCATGAAACGACCCGCCTCTGTCTGCAATGGATGGAGGGATGGGAGAAGGAGGCGGGAAGCCTCGAGGGAAAGTCGCTCCTCGACGTGGGGACAGGTTCGGCGATACTCGCGATAGGGGCCGCCCTCATGGGATGCCGCCCGGTCGTAGGCGTCGACAACGACCCGGAAGCCATCGAAGTGGCCACGGAAGACATAGAGATCAACGGGTTGAACGACGTGCTGGAGCTAAAGACGGGGACCGCGGGAGACGTCAAGGGGGCCTTTGACGCCGTCGTTGCAAACATCCAGGCGTTTCCCCTGATAGACATGGCCCACGTGCTGACGAAGCGCGTGAAAAGCGGGGGCGCGCTGGCCCTAAGCGGCATACTGATCGAACAGGGCGCCGTCGTCCAAGCCGCATACGAGCAGGAGGGGCTCTCGCTTCTCTACGCAAAGGACGATGGAGAATGGCGGCTTCTGGCGTTCCGGAAGCCCTAGCCTCCAATCAATCGAATAATTTCAGAAAGGTGAGTAACAATGGCTGATGCGAATGCGAACGGATCGTGGATCACTCTCGGCGAAAACGGGGCTGTCGCCGTCCCGGACAACCCCATCATCGGCTTCATAGAAGGCGACGGCACGGGGCCGGACATCTGGAAGGCATCCGTGAAGGTTTTCGACGCGGCGGTGGCCAAAGCCTACGCCGGGAAGCGCAAGGTCCACTGGCATGAACTCCTGGCCGGGGAAAAGGCCTATCGGGAGACGGGCGAATGGCTCCCGCAGCGCACGATCGACGACATCCGCCAGTGCCGGGTTTCGATCAAGGGGCCGCTTACGACGCCTGTCGGCGGCGGGATGCGGAGCCTCAACGTCACGCTGCGGCAAGTGCTTGACCTCTACGCCTGCATACGCCCCGTGCGCTACATTCCGGGGACCCCCTCCCCCGTAAAGCGCCCGGAAGACGTGGACATGGTAATCTTTCGCGAGAACACCGAGGACGTCTACGCCGGGATCGAGTGGCCCGCGGGCTCCCGCGAGGCGAAGCGCATCATCGAGATGCTCCACGACGAGATGGGCGTGAACATCCTTCCGGACTCCGGCATCGGCGTAAAGCCCATGAGCCGCTTCGGGTCGTCGCGCCTCGTGCGCATGGCCATCCGCCATGCGATCGAGAGAGGGCGGACCTCCGTCACCCTGGTCCACAAGGGCAACATCATGAAGTTCACCGAAGGCGCCTTCAAGGAATGGGGGTACGCCGTCGCGGAGGAGGAGTTCGGCGAGCGGACGATCCCCGAGACGGACATAGCCGCCAAGTACGATGGGCAGGTCCCGGAGGGGCGGATCGTCGTCAAGGACCGCATCGCGGATTCCATGTTCCAGCAGGCGCTCCTGCGCCCGCAGGAATACAGCGTGCTCGCGACCCCGAACCTCAACGGAGATTACCTCTCCGACGCGCTCGCGGCCCAGGTGGGCGGGCTCGGCATGGCGCCGGGAGCGAACGTGGGCGACGAATGCGCCATGTTCGAGGCGACCCATGGCACGGCCCCCAAATACGCCGACAAGGACATGGTGAATCCGGGGTCGCTCATTCTCTCGGGCGTGATGATGTTCGAGCACATGGGCTGGATGGAAGCGGCGCAGACCATCCGCGCGGCGCTCGAGAAGACGGTGGGGGACAAGGTGGTCACCTACGACCTGGCCCGCCAGATGGAGGGGGCGACGGAAGTCGGGACATCCGGGTTCGCGCAGGCGATGGTGGAAAGAATGGAGGGGTAGGAAGATCCGGACTCGCCGCGAGCCGCCCCCGGCTTTCCGGACGGGAGAGCGGTTTGCGGCGCATGGCGATATTGCTCTTTGGGAGCGCGCAGCATGCAGGTTGGGGTTCGCACTCGCTCACCCCAACCTATAACCGACAAAAACAACCTTTACGATGCGCTTAATCCTTGGCGAAGGTTTCGATTTTCGCCTTGGCCTTCAGCCCATCGATGTATTGGCTGACGAGCTGGCCGATCTTGTCCTGGCGCATGCGTTTCTCGAGCACGTCCTTCACGGTGTCGTAGGCTTCCACGCCCGCTTCCTTCTTTTCAGTCAGCTTGATGAGATGATAGCCGAACTGGGTTTCGACGATGTCGCTTACTTCACCCGGTTTGAGGGCGAAGGCCGCATCCTCGAACTTGGGGTCCATTTTCCCACGGGGGAAGACGCCCAAGTCGCCGCCATTGACCTTGCTGGGGCAGTCGGACGCTTCCTTTGCGACCGTCGCGAAATCCTCGCCCTTCTTGATCCGCTTCTGGATGTCTTTCATCTTCTTGAGGGCCTTGTCCTTGTCGTCCTGGGTGGCGTTAGGCTCCACCTTTACGAGAATGTGGCTCGCATGGACCCGTTCGGGCATCTTGAAAAGATCGGGATGGGCGTCATAGAAGGCTTTCGATTCTTCGGGGGTCACGCTCGCTTTGGGCGCGATTTCCTGCATGATGAACTTCTTCACCGTGAGGTCCCTTGCGATCTCGTTTCGGAAATCCGCTTCCGTCACATTCAGCGTGGTGAGCATATTGGTGAAATCGGCCTCGTTGGGAACCTTGCTCTTGATGGCCGCAACCTGCTGATCGATCTCGTCGTCATTCGCCTTAATGCCGAGGCGCTTGCATTCCTGCAGCAGCAGCTCCCGGTTAATCATGCTGTCGAGGACCTTTTTCTTGAGCTCGCCCATTTGCTCGGGGTTTACATTCTGCCCCATCCTCTGCATCTGCTGCTGGAAGCGGCTGACTTCCTGATCGTAAGCTGCCTGGGTGATAACGGTCCCGTTGACGACGGCGGCCTTATCCTTGGAGGAAGATGACGCCTTGTCGGAGGACGAGGAGGCGCTTTTTTTGCTTTTCCCGGCTGCGAAGGATGCGTCCCCGATGGAAACCGTGAAAAATGCGGCAGTGAGAGCCAAACACAAGAAAATGCTTTTTTTCATCTAAAAAACTCCCCAATTTTTCGGATAATCAAAAAAATAACCCACAAAGGCGCTGGGGCGATCTTCGCGGGTTTTCCTGGTTCGTTGTTCCTTTTCAACCTGGGAGTACAGTGCACGCCTCCTATTCCATGCCACTCCGTACGGCGTTGCAGCACACACGCCTTCTGCTCCGGCAACCGGGACGCCGCGCATCCCCCTTACGCCGCACTACCGAAGCGACGACGGTGAAATCTCCGCCGGCTCCCCCGCACCGGCTGCCGCGGACGCCCGCGCCGAAGGATATCTACCCGTTTGCTCGCGTACTTATATGCCCGTCAAAGAGAATATGTCAATGGTAGTCTTCATGAACGGCGCGGGATTGCATCATCAGCCATCCCATCGTTGTAAATGCCGCCAAGAGCAAAACCATCTCACGAGCAGTGGTCGGAAAACCTCTCATCCGCCCTGGCTTCGTCGATGCTCCCAACGTTCTTGGCAAACCACCCGATGCGGTCCGTCTGGCGGGCGTCGAATTTCGGCACATAGGGCTTGACGTCGAGGAGAGGCGTTCCGTCGAGGATATCGACATCCAGGACGCGCAGGACGTTTCCTTCCACTTTCGTAAGCCGCACCACCGAGACGCCGATTGCGTTGGGGCGCTTGGGCGCCCTGGTGGCGAAGAGTCCGCGCGGCTGGTCGTCAAGAAAGGGCGTCACTTCGAGAGAAAATCCTTTCGACTCGTGGAAATGATAGAAAAGGATAATGTGCGAAAATCCGTCGAGGTCTTTGAGTCCAGCAGCATATTCCGGATCGACCACCACCTCGCCTGGGACGCCTTCGGCGGCGCAGGGCTGGATGGGCGTTCCTTTCACTTCCTTGAACGGCGACCGGATAATCCCTATCGGGCAGTACACGAATTGCTGTTTCATGGGCTGTGCTCCAACACTAAGATCAAGGTCTCTTTACCCGCCAAAATACAAATATATTACAATGACGCCAAGGATGCAATTTTGCGATGCTCAGGAAAATCACTGTCTGATTTCCCTCCTCACCTTCCATATAATGCGATTCCATCTCAGGACCACGGCCCGAAGGCGTCTGCATGACGCAAAAGGCGCTTGCACAAACCCCCGAATGCCGGATATTTTCTTCCGAACGGTTCAGCGTCGCGTCGATCGGCGACGGAGCCGCCGCAACGCTCTACGAACACGGGCAATCAGCTGATCCTGCTCTCGCTTGCGGGACAAAACGCTCAAACCAGGGAGAAATCCAATGGCTCTAACGCCTCTCATGCAGGAACGGCTAAAGCGGGCCTTCGCGGCTCAAAGCGTCGCCGTTGTAGGCGCCACCCCGGACCAGCTCTCCGTCGGGATGGGGCCGCTCTACAACCTTCTGTCGGCGCCTTTCAGAGGGGAAGTTTATCCTGTCAATCCGAAATATGACAGCATCATGGGCAAGAAATGCTATCCGAACATCGAGTCGATCGATCCAGTCCCAGATGTGGCCGTTTTGCTCGTCAATCAGCGGCTGGCGCTGGAGATGGTGGAACAGGCCGGACGGCGTGGGATTTCCGCGGTCAGCATCGTAGCCGGGGGATTCAAGGAAGTCGCATCCGGCGGAAAAGCCATGGAAGAGCAACTCAGGGAGACGGCCTTCCGCTGGGAGCTTCCGGTGATCGGCCCGAACACGCTTGGATATTCAAACTTTCACATCGGCCTTCACACGCTTTTCACGCCGGTGCAGGCAATTCCGGGACCCGTGGCGGTCATTTCCCAGAGCGGAGGAGTGGGCGTATCCATCACGTACGCTCTCCATCGCCTCAACTGCGGCCTCAGCCACTTCGTGGGCGTTGGAAACCGCACGGTGGTCGGATTCGCGGAATGCATCCGAACAATCCAGGAATTTCCGGAAGCCCGGACGATCTGCCTCTTCATCGAAGGTTCGGAAAATCCCAGGCGATTGTACGAGGCAGCCGCGGAAGCCGCCCGGAAAAAGCCCGTGGTCGTCTACAAGGCGGGCAAGAACGAAGCCGTTTCGCGCGCAACCGCCACGCACACCGGCAGCCTGACCGGAGAATACGCACTCTACCGCGCCATGTTCCGGCAGGCGGGCATGTACGAGGTGGAATCCACCCGCGAGGCGGCGGTCGCCAGCAAGGCCCTCAGCCTGCTCAATCCTCCGCGCGGCAATCGCCTCTGCGCCCTCAGCTTCACGGCGGGCCCCTGCATCGTGGCCATGGACAAAATGTTGAGCGCTGGATGGGAGCTTCCGGAGCTCCCGGCGCGCGCGAAGACGGCCATCCGGTCCATCATCGGGGAAAGGGCCGCCGTGGAGATCCAGAACCCGGTGGACCTCACCGGGGCTGGAGCGATTCCCCATGTCTACACGCGCGTCCTCGACGCGATACTCGAGGAGGATTTCGACGCCTATTTGATCGTGTGGGACGTCAGCTTTTTCGTGCGGCCTCCGGTGGTGGAATTCGCTAACCTTGCGTCAAAACTCAAGGGAAGGCCCCTCGTTTTGACCCTCCTCAGCGAGCAGGCGGACCTAACGAGGATCGGGGGCATCATGACCTCGCAGGGGGTGTGCGACTATCCCACGCCCGAATCCGCCGCCGAGGCGCTAAACGCGCTGTTGGCCCGGCATCTCTATCTGAAGCGGGAGGGACTGCAATGATTCTGCCGGAATACGAAGCCAAAAAGCTATTGATGGAGGCATCGGCGCCGGTCGTCGAAGCCATAGCCGTGGAAACCCTGGAGACGGCCAAGGCCGAGGCGGCAAGGATTGGCGGGCCGGTGGCGCTCAAATTCTCTTCCGCCCGGCACGCCCACAAGACGGAAGTGGGCGGCGTTTTCCTGAACCTGAAGGACGATTGCGGCCTGGAAGAGGCGTTCCGAAAGGTCGAGGAGCTGCGTGGCAGGCTAGATCCGGACGGGAAGATCATCCTGGAGGCCATGGCGCCTCGCGGGACCGAGTTTTTTATCGGCTTTCAGCGCCATCCCCAGTTCGGCCCGGTGCTCAGCTTCGGAATGGGCGGCGTTTGGCTCGAACTCTTCCACGTTGTCGCCTTCCGGCTGCTGCCGGCAAGAGGCGTCGATTTTCTTGAAATGGCTTCAGAGTTGAAGGGTTGGGACAAGCTTCGCGCCGGGTTCCGGAACTTTCC